>JBEBHE010000400.1:0-3613 GCA_040081205.1 Burkholderiales bacterium
CTCGGCAGCAGTATGGTGCCGAGCGCAACACCGAGCATACCCGCGGGAAACTCCATCAAACGATCAGCGTAATACAACCACGATACACTGCCCGTAAGTAAAAACGACGCAAAAATCACGTTCAACAACAGACTGATCTGCCCGACCGATACGCCGAACAGCGCCGGACCCATCTGCCGCAACACGCGACGCAAGCCCTCATGTTTAAAGTTGATTTTAAAGCGCGGCAACGCCCGCAAGCGCATCAAAAACGGCGCTTGAAACGCGAGCTGCAACACACCCCCCGTGAAAACTGCCCACGCCAGCGCCTTCGCTGGCGGATCGAAATACGGCGTCAGCCACAAAGTGAATACAATAAACGATATGTTCAGCAACACCGGCGTGAACGCCGGCACGGCGAAGCGACTGAAGGTATTGAGAATACCGCCCGCCAGCGCAGTCAGTGATATAAAGAAAATATACGGAAAGGTGATGCGCAGCAGATCAACCGTGAGATTGAACTTGTCCGCATTCTTGGCGAAGCCCGGTGCGCTGACGTAAATAATGTAGGGCGCCGCCAGCACCCCCATCAGCGTGACCACAAACAACGCCAGCGCCAGCAAACCGGAAACGTAATCGATAAGATCGCGCAGTTCGTCTTCGCCACGGCGATTCTTGTATTCGGACAGAATCGGCACGAAGGCCTGCGAAAATGCCCCTTCGGCGAACAGACGGCGCAAAAAATTGGGAATCTTGAACGCCACGAAAAAGGCGTCGGTGGCCAACCCGGCGCCAAAAACACGTGCAATGACCGTGTCACGTACAAAACCGAGGATGCGCGACAGCAGCGTCATGCTGCTTACCGTAGCCAGCGCTTTCAGCAAGTTCATGGTTTCACGCGGGAATCAGGGCTTAAACGGGGACTTAAACCCGCTCAGCAGCGGGCAATAGGCAATCGCCAGGGAAACCCGGTTATTCTTGCAAAAACCCTGAAAAATCCGTATCATCGCGCTCTTTTTCTTCCCGGAAGGGAGTGTATCAGATGGCCAATATTGCATCCGCTCGAAAAGCCGCCCGGCAAAGTGAAAAACGCCGCCAACACAATGCGAGCCTGCGCTCGCGTATGCGCACGGCGATCAAGGACGTGGCAAAAGCGATTGAAGCTGGCGACAAAGCTGCCGCCAAAGCCGTATATCAACGCGCCACCAGCACCATTGATATCATTGCCGACAAGAACATCATTCACAAGAATAAGGCTGCTCGTCATAAGAGCCGTATGTCCGCCGCCGTCAAGGCGATGGCTTAGGTTCGATTCGTCAGACGGTCCGCCGGAAGGTCCGTTTGACGCAGCATTAAGCGGTTTCGGGCTCGGGACGTTTCTCCATGCGTCCGGGCCGCAGGGTAAGTTCGTTGTCGCGCGCAAATGACATCAGAAATTTGTAGGCCGTGCTATCCAGTTGTTCGAGCTTACGATCCAGCACCACGCAAGTTGTCCCGGCAATAACCACCGGCTTTAGATACGGCGAGTAGCTCAACTGCCGGTCTTCACCAAATACTGACATCATGCCGCACAGGCGCTCTGCCCAGTCGCTAGGGCGAAATTTCTCGCCGGCGGCGGTAACCCCTTGTATAACGATTTCGGCAGCGCCGTCGAACATGATTTGCGTGTAAGTTGGGATAGTGACTGGGAGAACAACTCGCGTTCGGCAAGTTTACCAGAGCCATCCGCAAAACCCCTGTTGTAATCAAGATTTCACTTGCACCGCAAGACCTTAGCAGTAAAATAGCTTCGTCATTCATGGTGGCGACATTGACTGCCTTGTATGACCGAACGGCGGCAACATCAGCCGCCGTGTGCTTTTGGAACTGGCCACGGTAATGATTATTCAGTGGCCATTTGTTTTTATGGGGGTGCTCCGCAATGTCGAACACATCGCAAACATCACATGTAATGAACACCTATGCCCGGCTTCCTGTCGCTTTTGCACGCGGCGAAGGCGTATGGCTGTGGGACACTCAGGGCAAACGCTACCTGGACGCGCTTGCCGGCGTGGCGGTCAATGCTGTCGGGCACAGCCACCCGAAACTGGTCGCCGCGTTGCGTGATCAGGTCGGCACACTCATCCATACCTCGAACATTTATCATATCGACGCACAAGAAAAGCTCGCGGATAAAATCGCACAACTGTCCGGCATGGACACGGTGTTTTTCTGCAATTCCGGCGCAGAAGCCAACGAAGCCGCCATCAAGATCGCACGCTACTACGGCCACAAAAAAGGCATCGAAAACCCCGCCGTGGTAGTGCTTGAGAAATCTTTTCACGGGCGCACGCTCGCCACGCTATCGGCGACGGGCAGCCGCAAAGTGCAAGCCGGCTTTGAGCCGCTGGTATCCGGCTTTGTGCGCGTGCCGTTTGATGACCTGGAAGCCGTGCAGCGCGTGGCCATGTCCAACAAGAACGTGGTGGCAATCCTCGCCGAACTGGTGCAGGGCGAAGGCGGCGTCAGCGTGTGCAGCAGCGGCTATCTGAAGGGCCTGCGCGAGATTTGCGACGCTCACGGCTGGCTGTTGATGCTCGACGAAGTGCAGACCGGCATCGGCCGCACGGGCACGATGTTCGGATTTCAGCATTACGGCGTAACACCGGATGTGATGACGCTGGCCAAAGGTCTGGGCGGCGGCGTTCCCATCGGCGCGTGTGTAGCCAAAGGCGCGGCGGCGACCTTGTTTCAACCGGGCAGTCACGGTTCAACGTTTGGCGGTAACTTGCTGGCTTGCGCGGCAGGGCTTGCGACGCTGGATATCGTCGAATCCGAGCAGCTTTGCCGCAACGCCACCGAAATCGGCGAACACATTCGTGCCAGTCTCAGACACGCCCTGATCGAAACGCCTGGCGTGAAGGAAATCCGCGGCCAGGGCATGCTGATCGGTATCGAACTCGACCGCCCGTGCGGTGCGTTAGTTAAAACCGCGCTGGATGCAGGCCTGTTGATTAACGTCACTGCAGATACCGTGGTGCGCCTGGTGCCGCCGCTTATACTCTCGCGCACGGAAGCCGATCAACTTGTCAACGAACTTGCCCCGCTGATCCGTTCGTTTTTGATGAAACCCGTACCTGCCGCAGTACCGGTAAAATCATAGGTACAGCATAAAGGCGCTGTGCAGCCTCCGGCACAAGCGATTTGCGATGACTATTCGCCATTATCTTCAATTCAAGGATTTCTCCCGCGACGAGTATGAGCATGTATTCGACCGTGCGCGCTGGATCAAGGATAAGTTCAAACGCTACGAGCCGTATCTTCCGCTGCACGACCGCACGCTGGCGATGATTTTCGAGAAACATTCGACGCGCACGCGCGTGTCGTTCGAGGCCGGCATGCTGCAAATGGGCGGCACCGTCATCAATCTGTCGTCGCGTGACACGCAACTGTCGCGTGGTGAACCGATCGAGGATGTCGCGCGCGTCATCACACGCATGGTCGATATCGTGATGATCCGCACCTTCGAGCAAACCATTATCGAAAAATTTTCCGCCCACTCGCGCGTGCCGGTGATCAACGGCCTCACCAACGAGTATCACCCCTGCCAGATACTCGCGGATATTTTCACGTTTATCGAGCATCGCGGCAGCAT
>JBEBHE010000401.1:0-3609 GCA_040081205.1 Burkholderiales bacterium
TTTTGACGTGCCTTCGCTGATTATCGGTATCGCGGCAGCGATTGCCTTGTTTCGATTTAAAGCAGGGGTGATACCGGTGATTGCGGCGTGCGCCGCAGCAGGACTGGTAATCCGGCTCGTGCTGTAGTTTAGTTTTTGCGCCCGCTGTCTTTGCGCTCTTCGGCATCCTGCACCCGCAACTGGCGCAGGCGCGCTTCGGCCGACGACATCTGATAGTAGTCACCGTCGCCGGCCTTAAGGCCAATCAACAGTTGCTCTACCGCAGCGCTGGTGTTGCCCATGCGCACGTAGGCTTCCGCCTGCGAGCGATGCTGCGCCAGGCGACGGTTGAGCAGCGCGTTCGCACGCGCCTGAAAAAGATACAGCCGATAATCATCGGAAGAACCCGCAAGCCGGGCATCCACGACCTTTAGCGCGGCTTCGGCTTGACGCGCCTGCAGCAGCGCTTCGGTGTATTCATACATCAGCGCGCGCGAACCCGGGTACGCCTGCACCGCATCACGAAAGCACTTGAACGCTTCCGCGTCATCGCCGGCAAGACGAATGCGGCATCCGAGCGCATCGACCATCGGATTGCCCTTTACCAGAATACGCAGCGCAATGAACGACTGCCACGCGCCGGTAAAATCTCGCGCGCGCATCAAAGCCGTTGTCAGTCCATAGCGGCTGCCGGCTTCAGATAAGTAACGCTTTTCCGCAAGGCCATCGCGAAAAAAAGCGACGGCGTCTCGCGGCGTATCAAATTCGGCCTTCAATTTGGCGCGCACCAGATGAAAGTCGATATGATCGGGCACCTGGCGATAGCGCATTTCCTGCGCGCGGTTTTGAATGTCAGCGATGCGTTCAAACGTCACCGGATGTGTGCGCAGATAAGACGGCGCGCCGCCTTCGTAAACACGCGTCGCGCGCTGCAAGCGCTCGAAGAATATCGACATGCCTTGCGGATCGAACCCTGCTTTTTCGAGCAACTGCAGACCCATTCGATCTGCTTCACGCTCGAAATCACGCGAGAAATTCAGTTGCTGCTGTACCGCCAATGCAGGACCGATCGCAGCAGCGGCTTCCGCCGCTTGCGAACTGGAGCGCGCGGCGAGTATCGCCACTGCCAGCGCGGCCAGCGACACCCATTGGCTGGACTGCTGATTGTTGATCATGCGCGCGATGTGCCGCTGGGTGACGTGCGAGATTTCATGCGCAACCACGCCGGCCATTTCGGATTCGCTCTGCGACGCCATGATCAGTCCGGTGTGCACGCCGATAAAGCCACCCGGCAATGCGAACGCATTGATCTGCGGATCGCGCATCAGAAAGAACTCAAACGCCTGCCGCGAATCCGGGCCTTTGGCCGCCAGCCGGTTGCCGACGCGCGAAACGTAATCGGTTACTTCCGCATCGTCGTAATAAGTCGGGTCACGACGCACCTCGCGCATAATGCTGCGTCCAAGCATGCGCTCCTGCACTGGCGTAAAGGCAGCTTGCGCGGAATCGCCCAAGTCCGGCAATCCCTGCGCCAGTACCGCGGGAATTGCCAGCAGCAGCAATGCAAAAATGTGACGTAAAGAGAACGGCAAGCGCATAGTGCTATGATAAGACTTCTTTACGATAAGTTCCTGTTGTTCTTATTGCTCCCCCACCCCATGCGTAAACCCGCTCACCCAGGTACTGACACACTCACCCATTTTGGCGCACAGGGCCAGGCGCATATGGTGGATGTTGCCGCCAAGGAAGAAACACATCGCGTGGCGCGCGCGGCGGGCCGCATCCATATGCTGCCCGCAACCTTGCGGCTGATCGCGGCGGGGACCGCAAAAAAAGGCGACGTGCTGGGCATTGCACGCATCGCTGCGATACAGGCGGCAAAACGCACATCGGATTTGATTCCGCTGTGCCATCCGCTGGCGCTGACGCATGTCGATATCGAATTCAAACTGGACCGCAAAGCGGTCGCCGTCAACTGTGTCGCCACGGTCGAAACCAGAGGCCGCACCGGCGTCGAAATGGAAGCGCTGACCGCCGTGGCCACGGGACTGCTCACCATCTACGATATGTGCAAAGCGGTGGATCGCGGCATGTGCCTGGAAAACATTTCTCTTTTGGAAAAAAGAGGCGGTAAATCAGGTATTTGGCTTAAACCACCCGCACCGAAGATGCTATTGGCGAAACGCTAAGTCAGACTGACTGCCGTCACCGGCACCCGGCGCCACGTCAGCGAAATACGCTTTACAGCGTTAAATCCGCTGACTACGATACAACCATGATACGAGTGCCCTGCCGCGACGGTGTGTCTGCGGCAGCCAGAATAAACCGAGGAATACGAATTTTATGAACCCGCTACGCAGAACCTTTATCAAATTCACCGGCACGCTCGGCGCGCTAACCACCATCGCCGCTGCCGGCTTGCTGAAAACCACGCAGGCCGCCGCTGCCGTCTGGAACAAATCCGGCTTTGAATCCAAGGCGGTTGCCGATGCAATGAAATCGCTCGGCGCGAGCAGCGCTGCCGAAAGCCGCGATATCGTGATTACCGCGCCGGACATCGCGGAAAACGGCGCGGTGGTGCCGATTGAAGTCGTAAGCCGCATCCCGAACACGCAATCGATATCGATTGTTGCCGAAAAAAACCCGTTCCCGCTGACGGCCACGGTCGATTTCGCCAACGGCGCGGAACCGTATGCTTACGTGCGCATCAAGATGGGACAAACCTCCAATGTGCGTGCCGTAGTTAAAGCCGGCGGAAAATTTTTCACCGCGGTCAAAGAAGTCAAAATCACCGTCGGCGGCTGCGGTTGATAAATCCACGAAAATCATAAACATATTCCGGGCAAGGATTCTCCATGGCAGAACCGATGAAAATACGCGCAACGCTAAAAGGCGACGTGGCAGACATAAGAGTGCTGGTCGCGCACCCGATGGAAACCGGGCAGCGCAAAGACGCGGCCGGCAATATTGTGCCGATTCATTTTATTCAGAGCATGGCTGTTACGCATAACGGAAACATTGTTTATGACGGCCAATGGAGTCAGGCAGTGTCTCGCAACCCGGTATTCGCAGTGCGGGTCAAAGGGGCAAAAGTGGGCGACAAAGTGGTCGTTACCTGGACCGACAACAAAAACGACAAGCGCACCGACGAAGCCACAGTCGTCGCGGGTTGATGCGGTCACCGCCGGAAATGGCGGCACACACAACTCATTTCGCGGAGGGAATAGCATGAAGCATTGGTGCGGTGTTGCAGCCGTTGCAATCGTTTGCGCGGTATCGAGTTATCCCGTCGCAGCTCAGCATAAACCCGGCAACGGCTTGGCCGTGGGCCGCCAGATGCTCGCCGAGGATAACCCCGGCGATTTATGGGCGGAGCGCGGCAAGCGCCTCTTCAACGAAAAGCGCGGGCCGAAAAATGCTTCGCTGGAGCAGTGCGATTTAGGCATAGGGCCGGGCGTGGTCAAAGGCGCATTCGCGCAACTACCACGTTACTTTGCGGATACCGACAAAGTACAAGACCTGGAGTCACGTCTGCTCACCTGCATGGTCAATTTGCAGGGCTTCAAACGCGAAGACATCGTTCGCACGCGCTTCGGCAACCTGGATCGCGATTCGGATATGGAAGCGCTG
>JBEBHE010000103.1:0-13478 GCA_040081205.1 Burkholderiales bacterium
ATAATCATAAGTATATGTTTTTATTGAATAATTTATAATTCTGATTTTAGTCCTGCATCACGTATCACCTTCGCCCACTTCGCCACTTCGCCCTGAAAGAACGCGCTGAATGCGTCCGGTGTATCGCCTACCGGCACGGAACCATCCTGCGCCAAACGCTCGCGCATTTCACGCGTGCCCAGCGCGCGCACGATTTCAGCGTTGAGTTTAACGATGACATCACGCGGCGTTTTACCCGGCGCGAAAATGCCGTACCAGGACGTTGCGTCGAATCCGGCCAGCGTGCCGGCCACCGGCGGCACGTCAGGCAACGTCGGCGCGGGCGCCGTACCGCTAACCGCGATGGCGCGCAACTTGCCTGCCTTGATTTGCGGCAGCGTGGGCATAATGGTGCCGAACATCCATTGCACTTCGCCGCGCAACAGATCAATCGTCACCGGCCCCGCGCCGCCGTACGGCACGTGCGTCATTTTCACGCCCGCGAGGCTGCACAGCAGTTCGCCGGATAAGTGCGTCGCCGATCCAATACCGCCGGAACCATAAATAATTTGCCCCGGCTTCGCTTTCGCGAGTGCCACCAGATCACGCACGTTTCTTACCGGCAACGACGGATGCACCACCAGCACATTCGGCGATGCGGCCATGCGCACCACCGGCGCGAAATCGCGCACCACATCAAACGGCAATTTTTTCATCAGACTCGGATTCACCGCATGGCTGGTGGAAACCACCAGCAGTGTGTGGCCATCGGGCACAGCATTGGCAACGAGTTCGGTCGCGATCACCGTGCCGCCGCCGGGCCGATTTTCGACAATCACTTGCCGGCCCCACACCTCAGAAAGTTTTTGCCCGACGGTACGCGCAAGAATGTCGTTAGGGCCGCCGGGCGTGAATGGAACCACGATGCGGATCGCGCGCGACGGATAGGCAGCGGCCGTTTGCGCGTGCGCGTTGTTCGCGCCCACTATTATCATCAACGCCACGACCAAAAAGCGTCCGTTCCCATTTACAATAGTGCTCACGAGTTCTCCATCACTTTGCATGTCGCCACAGTATAAAGCGTGAGCGCGCGCCCATGGTGGATTCCTAATAGTGAACAGTGAACTCGACGAACCTACTGAACAAACGGAGCCCGCATTTCGATGGTCAAAAAACCCAAGGCAAGCGCAGCCAAACCCAAAACATCAAGCAAGCCCGATCCCAACCGCGTATTCAAAGGCGGCATGCCGACCTCGCTCGGCATGCGTCTCGTCTCATTGACCAAGAAAAAAGTCATCGCCGAGATGCCGGTGAAAGATCAGCATCGCAACTGGAACGGACGCGTCAACGGCGGCGCGATCATGTCACTGGCAGATGCCACGGGCGCTGCGGGCGCAGTAGCCAATATGCCGCCAGGCCATCGTGGCGGCACGCTCGAATCAAAAACCAATTTCTTCGCCGCAGGCGTGGGGCCGGTGATCCGCGCGGTGGCGATACCGCTGCATATCGGCCGCACCACGTCGGTATGGCAAACCACGCTGACCAACAGCGGCGATGGCAGCCGCGTGGCCATTGTTACCCAGACACAAATGTGCCTGCCCATTCCGCCGAACAGAGGCGGCTATAAAGACAGTGATTGAGTGGTAGCAAAAAATTTGCGTAACGCCGTTCTAGACTACTGGCCATATTCTCGCCGCCAGATTCGGCGAGCCCGGTGCGTGCACCAGTTTGCGCACCACGTCGTCGGTCCACTGCTCCATTTTCGGATTGGCCTTTTCATGCTCGACAAAGCTGCCGTCGCGCGCGCGCGTCGAAGTGAATTCGTAAAGAATCATATGCTTGGCCCAGCCTGACACGGACGCGTACTTGCGCACGCGCACGCAGCCCGGCAGTTTTTCCATCGAGGGCATGCGCCACTGCGCATACCACGCGGCTAGCTCGTCTTCGTCTTGCCCTGCGCCGGCGTTGAAGCTGCCCAGTTGTATACCCGGCGCCGTCCCCAGCTCCGGCGGCGACTTCACTGCCGGGCCATGGATGCGCGCTTCTTCCGTAGCAATGTTTGAACGTTCGCCGATACGCATGGCGAGCATTTTTTTGTCGGTGTCGGAAAGCCGCTCGCGCATTTGCGCCGGCGTCGGATTCGCAAACACATGCGCGTCTTTTGCGCCGAACAACAAAATATAACGATCGCCGGTAGGAATGGACGGATCTGCGGTGTGACCCAGGCGGTTCGGCGCACCTGTCATCTTGACGTTGGTTTCCGACGCATAGTGCGCGCCCCACAGATAGCCCGGCTGCTTCAGCATATTCGGCAGGTAATGGCCGTGCAGCCATTGGAGATAGTCTTCGCGCCCCTGTTCCGGCAGGTTGTACCAGGTCATCCAGATACCGCGATCTTCGTTGTTCACATTGCGCTCCCTGAGTTGATTTGCGCATTGATTATAAGGCTACAATTGCCATGCGTTCATACCAGAATCAAAGGAGGATCCCGTGAAAAAATCCATCACGCTACTTGGCGTGGCACTCGCACTCGGCGCGACATTCGCGCAGGCACAAAGCTTCGCCAATATTGGCGGAAGACCGATTCGCATCATCGTGCCAGTGGCGCCGGGCGGCCCCTCCGACACTGCCGTGCGCATCCTGGTACCACGCTTGAGCGAAGGGTTGCGGCAAACACTGGTGGTTGATAACCGCCCCAGCAACAACGGCGTCGCTGGCACCGAAATCGCCGCGCGCGCCAATCCGGATGGCCTCACACTCAACATCGGCAACAGCGGCACGCACGCGATCAATCCCAGCCTCTACAAAAATCTGCCCTATGATCCGGTGCGCGATTTCACCCCGATCATTCAGATCGTCACCAGCGGCATGGTGCTGGTGGCCACCACAAAACTGCCCGTGAATTCGTTCAAGGATTTCGTCGCGCTCGCCAAAAAAGATCCGGGCAAGCTCAACATGGCCGTCGCCGGCGCCACCGGCGAGTTGGCGGGCGAAGCCATGATGTCGATGAGCGGCATCCGCATGAACAACGTGCGCTACAAAGGCAGCTCACCCGCTGAAATCGCTACGCTGTCGGGCGAATCCGACGCTAGCATGCTGACGCCGCTGGCCAGCATGCAGCACATCGCATCGGGCCGCCTGAAAGCGCTGGGCATCACCAGCGCCAAACGTTCACCGCTGCTGCCGAATGTGGCAACGCTCAACGAACTCGGTGTGACTGGTTACGACTTCCAGATTTGGCACGGCTTGTTTGCGCCATTGAAAACACCGGAAGCCGTAACGCGCAACGTACACAAAGCCGCGATGCAGGCACTGGATGCGCCCGAAGTGAAGGAACGCTTTAACTCGCTGGGCTTCACCATCATCGGCAACAGTTCGCAGGAATTCGCCGCGGTGGTGAAAAGCGAATTAGCGAAGTTTCGTAAAGTGGTGGCGGATGCGGGGATTAAGGTGGAGTAACGTAAATTTGCTCAGCATCGAACAAACATACTGTGTCTGATTGGGTCGAGCGATTTGTTCCATCAAAGGCAGGAACTGATCCTAAGGAAAGGTTCGCCGCGTAATCCTGATAGGCAAGCAATACTCGCTTAAACGGTTTGTTTGCTCCGCTTGGCATTGGTATTGGAAGTCTACGGGTGTGCATGACTCGAAAGGTGGTGGCCATGGACAATCTCCAACGTAATTTGTCGCGGTTATCTTTAATGCGCTTTAGGCTGGGTCGATACGTAGTCCTTCTGTCGGTTCTCGTTTGGACCGCATTGACGATGACAAACGCCACTGCCGCATACCCGGATCGGCCACTCCGCTTCATCGTGCCCTCCGCTGCCGGTGGTGCTGCAGACATCAACGCCCGCTTGCTCGCTGCGGAATTGGCGAAGCTGTTGGGACAGCAAATTGTGGTCGATAACCGGCCGGGAGCAGCTGGCAGCATCGGCATGGAACTGATTGCCCGAGCAGCGCCCGACGGCTACAACATCGGCTATGGAACGTCCGCGGCGCTGGCAATCAATCGCACCTTGCTGGCCAGGCTGCCGTACGATCCGGAAAAGGATTTTCAGATGGTGGCGCTGATGGGTTATCAGCCGAACCTGCTGGCGGTGGCGCCATCGCTGCCAGTCAAATCGGTGCAGGAGTTGATCGTCTATGCGAAGAACAATCCCGGCAAGCTGTCGTACGGATCCTCTGGCAGCGGCACGCCCCCGCACCTCGGCATGGAGATGTTCAAACACATGACCGGCACGCAGATGGTTCATGTGCCTTACAAGGCGGCACAGCAGGCGATCGCCGAAATGATTGCCGGGCAAGTGCATTTATTATTCGATAATTTCGGATCGATCGTCCCGCATGTCAAGGGAGGCCGGATACGCGGAATCGGCGTGACGAGCAAGAAGCGCTCGCCCGCGCTGCCCGAATTACCGACGCTCGATGAAGCGGGTGTTCCCGGCTTCGAGCTGACTGCGTGGGGCGGCGTGGTGGTGCCGACCGGCGTTCTGAAAACGATGGTCACCAAGCTCAATGCGGAAATCAACAGGGCGCTCGTGGCACCGTCACTGAAGGAGAAGGTCTCGCTGTTCGGCTACGAGGTGGCAGGCGGCACGCCGGCGCAATTCACCGAACACGTCAAAAAGGAATCCGCCAAATGGGCTGACGTCATTAAACGCTCCGGCGTGAAAGTCGACTGAATGTTGCAGTGTTGGGGCGTTTCTGATCCTTGGCAAACAGACGGCTTTCGGCCAACTTCGGATGATTAAGGTTACCTCTGGCAGTGACTGCTCCTCGGCCAATGCTGCCGGTGGCTTCAGCTAAGTCGAATGCCCGTTGTCGCGCACGTTGCGGACGCTGGTATCTGTGCCGTCCTGCATCAAGGGAATCGGGGGGGGGAAATACCAACTAGCACCACATGCCTACCGACAAGCTGCTCGGCATTAAAATGTGCGTTCACAACTCCGAGATGCTTCTGGAACGCGATGCCTACCATCACCTTAATCTCCACAATTCACGAAGAAATAGGCCAGTGTAATGCCGGGGCATTGCATGCGATCCTTGAAAAGGCGCGGCCGGAGGTAATCTTCATGGAAATTCCACCTCCCTCGTTTCAACGAGCCTTTAAGGATGAGGAAAATTTCGAATCGCGCGCGGTAAAGCGCTATCTGCAAGCGCACCGTGCCGAGGCCGTCCCGGTCGATATCATGGAAGCGTCTAGCGAGATAGTTGCTGAAAGCCAACGTCTTTGTCGAGAACTCCGCGCCCGCAGCCGTGATTACTGCCAGCTCATGAATGCGGACTGGCAATATATCCACGAACACGGATTTGCTTACCTCAATAGCAAATACTGTGTCGAGACGTGGTTAAAGGCAGATATAGCGACCAGAGAGGCTTTAGAAAGTATCGGAAATGCAGAACTATCTCGCAGCTATAAAGACTGGACGGAAGTGCATGAGCATCGCGAGCAGGAGATGATGAAAAATATCCAGCGCTACGCCGAAGTCAATCCGTTTAATACGGGCATGTTCCTGCTTGGGGCCGCGCACCGCCGAGCAATAATGGACAAAGCTGCAACTTTAGCTGGTGGCGCTGCTGTGGCTATCGGCTGGAATTTCGGAGACTATGAGGGGTTGATTGATGGCTGGCGGGTCGATGCCGCTGCTAAGTAATCGCGAGGGCGCTCTGTTATTCGGGGCACACTGACAGTGATTGTAAAGACCGGTATGTCGCTTCATCAATAAATAGGAAATCCTGTCCCAATCTCCTGAAGGTGAAGTAACCGATACATTGCCGACCGACTCGGACCACAGGCTCAAGATCAGGATTGGCCGAACAGGGGACGACCAGCTGCATCCGCCTGTATGACCGCAGAGGGTAGATTTCTACCAGTCCACGTTTATAAAAAGCTGCCGACTGTTTGGCGTACGTTCCGCCAGCGTCTGTCCAATCACATCACGACTTCCGCAAGCAATGTCATCCCGTCATACGGCGGAACTGACAAACTACTGACGCTGACACTCACACCACCGGCCTCGCATACTGCGGCAACGCCCCCAACGGCAGCACGCCGCTCGGCGGCGACGTGCGCGCTACATTCATCAGCATCGCGATCATCGCGTAGTAGCCCACTACGCCCACCAGATCAACCACGCTTTCTTCGCCAAAGTGTTTGACGGCACGCGCGTACGTCGTATCCGACACGCTGCGATTTTTGAGCAGTTCATTTACAAAATCGTACACGACGGCTTCGTCCTTTTTCATTTTCTCCGGACGGCGGCACTCCGCCAGCGCATCAATCGTGTCCTGACTCAGGCCGCCGCGCAGCGCGTGCGGCACATGCACCGCCCATTCGTACTGGCATGACCAATCGCGCGCCGCCATCAAGCCCGCGAATTCAGCAAGACGAAACGGCACCTTGGCGCCCCAACGAATGTACGCGCCGAGCGCCTGCGTCGGGCCGGTCAAACCGGGGCTGCGGATCATCGGCACAAAGGGACCGCGCACATCCGTGCGCGGTCCCGCTGAAATTTCAGCGGCTGCTTTTTTCTGCGCGGCGTTCAGTTTGTCCGGCGCAATACGCGGCAGGCGCTCACGCAAAATGTCGAAGCGCATTTGTTTTTTCTGTTTAACAGCGGGGGCATGCTTTGCTGCAATACTCATAATTTTTCCTTTAAAACATATAGTTACATAAAACTCAACGATACTACTGCGGCTGAATACCCGCATCGAGCATGATCTTGCGAAACTTGGGCACTTCGCGCTTGAGATGCTCGGCAAATTGCTCAGGCGTATTCACAATCAAATCACTGCCGCGGTTCGACACGACCTCCTTGATATCCGGCGCATCAAACACGCGCACGATTTCGCGATGCAGAATACGCACGATGCGATCCGGCGTTTTTGCCGGCACGAACACGCCGTGCCAATTGCCCGTTGCCTCATAACCGGGCACCCCCTGTTCGGCAATGGTCAGCACATCCGGCAACAAAGGCGACCGCTTCGGACTCATGATGCCGAACACCTTTAATCGCCCGGATTTATAGTGGCTCGCCACCACTGGTATCGACAACTGCACCAGTTCCACTTCGCCCGCGATTACCGCCACTTCCGCCGGCGCACTGCCTTTGTACGGCACGTTGTTCAGCACGATACCGGCAGCGCTCTTGAAAATTTCCGTACCTGCCGCGCCGTTGGCGCCGGCGATGCCGATATTCAGTTTGCCGGGATTGGCTTTCGCATAGGCAATGAGCTCCTTCAATGTCCTCGGCGCAAGTTTATTGTTACCCACCAGCGCGGAGCCATTGGAAATCAGTTGCGATACCGGTATGAAATCGCGGATCGGATCATACGGCAGGCTCTTGTAAAGCCCGACGTTGATGACATGCGTGCCAAGATTGCCAATGCCCAGCGTCAAGCCGTCGGGCGGTGCTTTCGCCACCATTTCCGTGGCGATGATGCCGTTTACGCTCTGGCGATTATCGACAACGATATTTTGCTTCAGATATTCGCCGAGCTTCGGCGCGAGCAGGCGCGCCGCAAAATCCGACGGCCCGCCGGCAGGCGACGGCGCGATCAGCCGCACTGAGCGCGACGGATAGTCTTGTGCCTGAGCCCACGAAGCGAATGCCAGAATTACTACTGGTAAAAATCTCATCAGAATTTTCCCCCGCGCTCATGCGATTAAGCCTATGACGCAAAATGCGCCCAGGCTATTACGGCGCGTAATGAGCATCGCCCGCTGCCGCAGGCATGTTAATCACGCACGGCGGATGCGCGTATTCCTTGCCACGCCAGGGCGGAGCGCGATCCATGTTCAGCGTTTGCAGAAACGCCACGAGATCAGCCGATTCGCGTTGCGTGAGCTTGAGTGGCTTCAGGATACCTTCGCCATCCGAATGCAGCCGATCCACGTTCAATTCGGAGTAATGACGCACCACGTCATTCAACGAGAGCATTTCTCCATTGTGCATGTACGGCCCGGTGTAGCCCACGTTGCGCAGCGAAGGCACTTTGAATTCGCCGAAATTGCGGTGCTCAGGTTTCAGGTGCGTGGTTTTTGTCGCGCTCGCGCGCGTGGCATCGTCGTTGTATGGCCCCAGCAGATTGAACTTGCTCGCCATCAGTTTTTTGATGCCGTCGTGACGCCCGCCGTCCACCTTCTTGCTGTCACCGTCGATAAAATGCGGGACGCCGATATCGTGAAATTCACCATTGGTGAACATCGGCCCGGTGTGACAGGTGCTGCATTGCCCCTTGCCGACAAATATTTTCAATCCACGGCGTGCATCGCGCGGATACAACGACGCCGCGTTGTGATCACCGCGTGCCAGCGCATCGCGAAATGCGTCAAACGGCGTGAGGTCCGTCAACAGCGTTTCCTGAAACGCCGCCATCACCTTACCCACGCCCACCAGCACAGACTCGTCGTCCTGCTTCGCGGGATTCACGCCGAACGTTTTTTCGTAGCGGCACGACAAATCCGCATCCTTGCGCACATACTGCGCGACATGCGTGGCATTGGACGCCAGTTCGCGCGGATCGACAATCGGGCGCATGCTCTGCGACCATAAACTATCTGCCGCACCATCCAGCGCAAACCAGCGGTGATGGCGCATGTTCATCAGTGTGGGCGTGTTGCGATCCACCATCGCCTGCCCCTTGTTGCGCTTGACGCCATCGGTCCAGTTGTACTCGGCAATATGGCACGTGCCGCACGATACGTTTTCCTTGACCGACAATTTCTCGTCGAAGAACAGGCGCTCGCCGAGATCAATCGCATGCCCATTGGCCGACACGCGATTGCTGGCGTCCGGCGCCCATTTCATCGGCCATGGGCCGTGACTCAGAATGCGGTTGATTTCGGCTTGGGTAAACTCAATAACACCCGGTTCATTGGCGTGGGTAACGCCGGCCAGCCAAGAGGCAACGAGGCCGGCCGTCAGCAAGCCCGCAACACCGTACTTCAGTAATTTTCTGGTTCCCATCATTGCAGTACCACGCTCGTCGTCATGCGTTCAGTCGTGCCGGCGGCACGCACCTCAAAAATATACTCCCAACGGCCCGGCATGTGAAACATCAGTCCTTCGGCGCGGTATTTCCCTGCCCCGCTGCT
Organism: Burkholderiales bacterium; assembly: GCA_040081205.1. Taxonomy (GTDB): domain Bacteria; phylum Pseudomonadota; class Gammaproteobacteria; order Burkholderiales; family SG8-41; genus UBA5216. Next base: position 9,077 of record JBEBHE010000103.1, read on the forward strand.
GGTAACTTTGGTCTTGTAATTCATGCCGTGACGATGCTCGGGCATAAACGCATCGACGCGCACGCTTTCCGGTGCGGCAGCACCGTCTTTGGCGCACAGTGCGAGTTCCACCACGAAGTGCTGGCCGATCACGACGGGTTCGGGCTGCGTACGATATGCCAGTGCATATTTTTTTGAATCGATGGTCTGTGCTTTTTTGCCTTGCACCGCCGGCAAGTCGGGTGTGCAGGCCCACACCGTCGATACCGCGCTGAATACGCCGAATAAAATCGTCAATAGCGTTGTTTTCATGGCTTCAACAAACTCCCAAAAATCGCATCCCCGTTACGATACGCAATACGCTCCGCCACGTCACGCGGCAAATCCGCCATCCAGTCGCGCGACCAGTTGGCATGCTCGACCACATAATGCCAGCGTTCGGCGGTATAGGTGTCGGTACCAACCATGAAACGATCGGGGAACTCCATGAACGCCGCGCGCCAATCCGTATCCAGCTTGCCACCAACCGCATGGTCGTTGCGAAACGCCAGATCGCACCACAGGTTTTTATGCTTGCGCAGCATCTCGCGCACCTTTTCCGGTCGCTCAAAACCCGAATGCGCCCACAGCACCCTCGCGCTCGGGTCTTGTTTGAAAATGCGCTCGACCGCATCGACATCGGAATGCGCATGCAGAAATAATTTGTGCTGCTTCGCCAGTTGCACTGCCAACCGCGCTACCGGCGCATCGGCATCCGCGCCGAACACGTGAAACTCGCCAATCGCGACGTAGCGGTATTTTTTCAGGCGCTCCTGCAAATAAGCCGCAACGCCGTCATCCTTAAACCAGGTTCCAATATCGCCGCGGGTGCGATACGTGCGCAGCGACGGCAAAATCAGATCGGGCGCTTCGGCGTACAATTTTTGATTGCCGTCATCATTCGAACTCGACACCAGCGCGCGTTTTACGCCGGCCTTGCGCAGCAACGCAATCGCTTCTTTGGGCGGCATGCGTTCCCACGCATCCTGACTGTAATGCACATGCGCATCGAAAATCGGCAGCGCGTCAGCACCGTACGCCAATGGCGACAGTGGTAACAATGGCGCGGCGATCATAAATACACACGACAGCCATTCGCAAAATTTACGCATGCCGAAAGTTTATCAGGTTGGCTTGACACGCATGCATGCGCCCGCAATCCGATAAAAATCGTAAGAATTTGTTTTTATTAACTATTTTTACTTTATCGAGAATTCACGTGACCCGCTTGGTTTGATACACTCAATGTGCAGTTACTCCATCAGCAGACCACAATACGAACAAAACAACCGGAGAAAAGGACTCGCCATGATTTACGAAGTCAGAACCTACGTCGTCAAACCGCGCTCCATGCCCGAAGTCGAAAAACGCTTCGGTGAAAAATACGAGCAGCGCAAAAAATATTCCGAGCTCGCCGCGTTCTGGAAAACCGAAGTCGGCCCGCTCAACCAGTTCATGCATGTCTGGGGCTACAAAGATCTGGCTGAGCGCGCGACCATACGCGCCGCGGCAGTCAAAGACGGCGCATGGCCGCCACCCATTTCGGAATTTCTGGTAAGCCAAAAATCCGAAATCATGAATCAAACGCCGTTTTCGCCGGAATTGAAACCCAGCAACAACGGCCCGTTCTTCGAGTGGCGCGAGTACACCCATGCCGCCGGCCAATTGCCGATCATGATGAAAAACTGGGAAGTGGCGCTTTCCACCCGCACGCAATTCGGCCCGATCACCGCGCTGTGGTATTCCGAACTCGGCGGCCTGAACAAATGGATCCACGTGTGGCCATATAAAACACTCGATCAACGCAACGAGGTGCGCAACAAGGCCCACGACACCGGCGATTGGCCGCCCTCCGCGCGCGCCAAGAAAGACGGCCGCCCGATTGAAAATCTGGTGGCGCAGGAAAACAAGATTGTGGTGCCGTCGAGCTTTTCACCGATCAAGTAATTTTTACGTTGCATACAAAAAGGGGAGCGCTGCTCCCCTTTTTTACGCCCTGAATATCGTGCGCTACCACTTTCCCAGCGTTTTTCCCGGCGGCCATAATTTGGGCGAACTGCGGTCATACTGCGGCGCATACGGAACCGCCGCGCCCTCCACCCCCAGCGCTACCGCCGCGTGCTGGCCCCAGCGCGGATTAAACAGCATGGCGCGCGCGAGCGAAATAAAATCCGCGCGGCCAGCCGCGATGATTTCTTCAGCCTGCTGCGGATCGGTGATGAGCCCCACCGCGCCGGTGGTGATGCCCGTTTCGCGTTTTACTCGTTCCGCGAACGTCACCTGATAACCGGGGCCGATGGGCACCTTGGCATCCAGCACCACGCCGCCGCCCGACACAGTAACGTAAGCAGCGCCCGCTTTTTTGAGTTCGCCGGCGTAAACCACAGCGTCGTCCGGCATCCATCCGCCTTCGGCGAAATCAGTGCCGGAAATTTTTGCGCCAATGAATTTATCCGCGGGCCACGCCTCGCGCATCGCGCGAAACACTTCCAGCGGCCAGCGCATGCGGTTGGCGAGACTGCCGCCGTATTCGTCGCTGCGCCGGTTCGACAGCGGCGACAAAAATTCCGAGAACAGATAACCGTGCGTGGAATGCATCTCTACAAAATCGAGACCGACGCGCGATGCGCGCTTAACCGATGCAACACAGGCCTGCTTGATATTCGCCATTTCCTGCACGCTTAACGCGTGCGGCATCGGCCAATCGGCGGCAAGCGCAACCGCGGAAGGCGCTTCGGTAATCCATGCGCCCTCGCCGGGCTTCAACGCGCCACGGCCATTCCACGGACGATGCGAGGACGCCTTGCGTCCGGCATGACCCAGTTGAATGCCCAGCACAATCGGTGAAATACTGCGAACAAATTTCACCGCGCGCGCCATCGCTTCTTCATTCGCGTCGCTGTAGAGTCCCACGCACTGCGGCGTGATGCGGCCTTCGGGTGTCACGCCGGTGGCCTCGATCACCAGCATCGATGCGCCGGACAACGCCATGTTGCCCAGATGCATCAAGTGCCAATCAGTCATTGAACCATCAACAGCGCTGTACTGGCACATGGGCGCGACGGTGATGCGGTTGGGCAGCGTGACGTTGCCGATTGGCAGCGGTGAAAAAAGTTTACTCATGCATTGCCTTGTTAAAAATTAGACTTCATGACGTTGAAAGTTTACCGGAAATACCCTAGCCACCACCACCACAAATAATCGATCGGCAGCAGCACAAAAATACAGATCAGCGTGAGCGGCACGGTGAGCCGCAGCGTCGAACGCAGCGGGATGCCTGCCACTTGCACGCCGACCATCACCGGTGGCGCCTGATACGGCAGGATCATGGTGGAAAAGCCCACCACCGCAATCATCAGCGCGGCCTCAATGCGCCATCCGGCGGCTTCCGCCATCTGCGCGGCGAGCGGCGCCAATAACGCGGGTTGCGCCGGGTTCGTCGTCAGCAATCCGGTGAATGTGCCGAACAGCGCAAGCTTGAAAAAATTCACCATGTCATTGCCCGGCTGCACATTCAGCATGCCGAGCATGGCGCCGCCCACGGCTTTGCCGACACCGCTGTCCTGCATCACCGCGCCGAAACCCAGCACCGCGCCGACATAAAAAAAGGAACCCAGTCTAACGCGCTCGGGAAAGATGTCGTGCGGCACCACACCGATTTTTGGCATGAGGATAATGATCGCCGCCGTCAGCGCGATCCAGCCAGGATTGATGCCATGCAAAAAATCGGTAGCCCACAGCGCCAGCGCGGAAATCAGAATCGCTGTGAGGCGGCGTTCTTCAGACGACATCGGTTTGTGCGGTTCATTCACATCGGGCGCGCGCGTGGTCGCCGGGAAAAGTTTGCACAACAGCACGGCAATGATCGCGCCCTTCAACACACCGAGCACCGGAAAATGCACGCGCAGATAGTCGGCGTAGATCAATGGTTTGTTGTAGAGCGTTTCAGCAGCGCCCGCCAGTACGAGATTGGGCGCGTTGGCAGGCAACACCGTCACGCCGCATTGAAAGCTCACAATGATGGCCGCCAGCGCCAGTGCCGTCTGCCCTGGTGACCCTGCTGCCAATCCCAGTCGCGCGCCTGCCGCCGCGAAGATCGGCAGCAACAAAAGCACGCGCGCCACGGTAGCCGGCATCACAAACGCGAGCACAACGGTAATCGCAACCGCAGCGACAATCAAACCTTGATACGACAAGGTCGCGCGCGAAAATAAAAACGTCGCCAGCCGCTCACCCAAGCCCGTTGCGCGCACCGCTTCCGCGATCACCAGACCGCCGAGCACCAGCCACAACGTGCCCGACGCAAATCCCGAAAACACCACGCCCGCCGGTGCAATCGCCAGCACCATGCACAGCGCGAGAAAAATAAGTCCGGTGAGATGTT
>JBEBHE010000104.1:0-13450 GCA_040081205.1 Burkholderiales bacterium
GCGTGCGGCGCAGTGCAGGCGGTGCGTTGAGTGTCGATGTGAGGTCGACAGATGCGCGGGCGGTGCATGTGGCGCCACAGCAAACCGTTGCGTATCTCATAGACATGAGCGCGCAGGATCGCGCGTTGCGCGCCATCGAACTCGACTGGAAAGCGGCGGACGGATTCAGCGGCAAGCTTCGCATCGATGCCAGCGATGATTTATCGAGTTGGCGCACGCTGGTGTCGGGCGCGCCGTTGCTGAATCTGGAAGTGGGCGGCCAGCGATTGCAGCAAAAACGCGTTGAAGTACCGCACCAGAAAGCAAAGTATCTGCGGCTCGCGTGGGTCAATGCGGGCGAAGGCGCAAACAATGCCGCGCCCGAAATTACCGCAGCCAGCGGAGAACTGGCGGAAAAATATCTGGAGGCACCGCGCGAATGGTCGAAATTTAGTGCCGTGACCAACATCAAGGGCGAAAAATCAGGCGACTATGTATTCGATGTGAAGGGGCAATTCCCCATTGACCGCTTGCGCCTTGAATTGCCGGAGCCGAACACGATTGTGCAAATCGAGGTGCTAGTGCGAGACAAGGCGGAGCAGCCGTGGCGCAATGTGTCGCGGGGTGTAGCCTATCGGCTGCGTCAGTCGGGCGGCGAAATCGCGAGCCCCGATATCCAGGTCGGTGCGTCGTCCGAACGCTGGTGGATGATACGTGTCGATCAGCGCGGTGGCGGACTGGGCAGCGGCGTGCCCACGCTAAACGCAGGCTGGGTGCCGCATCAACTGGTATTTGCCGCGCGCGGCGCGCCACCGTTTACGCTGGCGTATGGCAGTCGCGGTGCGCAAAGTGGGGCGATTCCGATTGAATCGCTGATTCCGGGCTATCGCGACGATGGTGGCGCGTCAGTGCGCACGGCGAAAACCGGCATGCAACCGACTGTCAACGTGCAGGCCACGTCGGCACAAGCGCAAAAAGAACTCGGCGGCGAAGCGCGCTTGCAGGAGCAAATCGACTGGAAGCGCTGGAGTTTGTGGGGCGTGTTGGGTCTGGGTGTGCTGGTGCTGGGTGCGATGGCTTGGCGTTTGGTCAAGCAGTTGGGTTCGACGTCAGACCCAAAATAACGAAGGACGAAAAAAATCGCCACTGTCGCTCCCGCGAAAGCGGGAACCCATAACACAGTGCCATAAGGAATATCGTTTGGGTTCCCGCTTTGCGGCTTGCCTGCTTACCCCGTTACGCGGGAACGACATCTTTAGTATTTCGCGACGAGCAATGTGATGCGCTTGATAAAATGCAGCAGCAGCCAGTTTGGTGGCCTATGTTAAACTGACAATTGATTTCATTCGGATTTTTAATCATGTCCGGCAGCACACTCGGCAAACTTTTTTGTGTTACCTCCTTTGGCGAAAGTCACGGCCCGGCTATCGGCTGCGTGGTCGATGGCTGTCCGCCGGGCATGGCACTGACCGAAGCCGATCTGCAAATCGATCTGGATCGCCGCAAACCCGGCACCTCGCGTCATGTGACGCAGCGCCGCGAGGAAGATAAAGTTGAAATTCTGTCCGGTGTGTTTGAAGGTCGCACGACGGGCACGCCAATCGGCCTGCTGATTCGCAACACCGATCAAAAAAGCAAGGATTACACCAAGATCGCCGACAAGTTCCGTCCCGGCCATGCTGATTACACCTACTGGCAGAAGTACGGCATACGCGATTATCGCGGCGGCGGGCGGCAATCGGCGCGCGAAACGGCGGTGCGCGTGGCGGCAGGCGCGATTGCGCGAAAGTGGCTGAATGAAAAATACGGCATCGTGATACGTGGCTACATGTCGCAGCTCGGCCCGATCAAGATTCCATTCAAGTCGTGGGATGGCGTTTACGACAATCCGTTCTTTGCCGCGGATGTGTCGTATGTCGCGCAGCTTGAGGAATTCATGGACAAGCTACGCAAGTCAGGCGATTCCGTCGGTGCGCAGATCACCACGGTGGCGTCCGGCGTGCCGGTGGGCTGGGGTGAGCCGGTGTATGACAAGCTCGATGCTGATCTTGCCTACAACATGATGAACATCAACGCGGTGAAGGGCGTGGAAATCGGCGCAGGTTTTGCGGCGGTGGCGCAGAAGGGCACCGAACATTCCGACGAAATGTGTCCGCAGGGGTTTTTGTCGAACAACGCGGGTGGCATCCTTGGTGGCATTTCCACCGGACAGGATATCGTGGTGAATGTTGCGGTAAAGCCGACCTCCAGCATCCGTCTCACGCGCCGCACCATCGATGCGGCAGGCAATGCGACGACCATCGAAACGCATGGCCGCCACGATCCGTGCGTGGGCATACGCGCTACGCCGATCTGCGAAGCGATGATGGCGCTGACCTTGATGGATCACGCACTGCGCCATCGTGCGCAGAATGCGGATGTGGTTACGGCTACCCCGCGTATTGCCGCGCTGGCGCCGGCGGATGTGGTGGCGATGTTGCGTGCGGCTGCGGCTGTGGAAAATCCTGATCCCGACGAAGCGTAACGCTTTACGCAGATGAGCGGGCTTCCCTACCGGCGTCTCGCCGGTTTTTATTTTTTCTACTTTGCCTATCTCGGTGCGTTCGCGCCGTTCTTCACGCTTTATCTGAATGCGGTGGGCATGTCGGCGGTGGAGATCGGCGTGCTGATGTCGATGCCGCAACTCACGCGCATCGTTGCGCCGCATTTGTGGGGGTGGCTGGCGGATCGCGGAACGAGCGGTTTGCACATCGCGCGGCTTGCCGGTGTGGCGGGCACGGTGGCATGGCTGGGTGTTTATGTGAGTACGCAGTTTGCGTGGCTGTTCGTGGTGCTGCTGGCAGTGATGTTTTTCTGGAGTGCGGCGCTGCCGCTGGTGGAGGCGACGACGCTCACGCATCTGGGCGACGAGACGGCGCGCTACGGGCGCATACGCGTGTGGGGTTCGATTGGTTTTATCGTTGCGGTGATCGGTGTAGGTTATCTGCTCGATAGTTGGCCGCCGCAAGCGGTGCTGTCGATTGTGCTGACGTTGATGCTTTGCATGCTGGCGCTGTGCTGGGCGGTGCCGGATGTTAAAACACCGCCGCATGCGTCCGACGATCAATCGATCTGGAAAATCATCAAGCGCCCGGAAGCGGTTGCTTTGATTCTGGCGGCGGCGTTGATGGCGGTGGCGCATGGGCCGTATTACACGTTCTATACGATTTATCTGGTGGATCACGGCTACAGCAAGTCGATGGCAGGCTGGCTGTGGGCGCTGGGGGTGATTTGCGAGATCGGCATTTTTGTATGGATGCCGCATTTGTATCGCGCTTTTACGCTGCGGCAGATTTTGCTGGCAAGTTTCGCTTTGGCGGTGTTGCGCTTCTTGTTGATCGGTTGGTGGATCGATAATTTTGTGGCGCTGTTGATTGCGCAGACCTTGCACGCGGCGACGTTTGGTTCGTTTCACGCGGCGGCTATCGGCGTAATTCACAAACTGTTTCGCGGACGGCATCAGGCGCGCGGGCAGGCGCTGTATGGCAGCTTTGCGTTTGGCGTGGGCGGCGCGCTCGGTGGGTTTGCCAGCGGCTATGCGTGGGCGGGGTTGGGCGCGACGTGGACGTTCACCTTGTCGTCGTGCGCGGCGCTCGCTGGGCTGTTGATTTTGTGGTGGAAATTGCGTTTGGCCGACGCGTAGAAATCGATGCTGGTTCGCAGGCACGCTCCTGTGAGATAATCCCGTATTAACAGCAGGTTACGCTCAGTTGCGTAAATGGATCGTTCTGACGAAATGGCTATGGCAAAAACCTTATACGACAAACTGTGGGACTCGCACGTGGTGCATGTCGAAAAAGACGGCACGGCGCTGCTTTATATCGATCGGCATCTGGTTCACGAAGTGACCAGTCCGCAGGCCTACGAAGGCCTGAAGCTCGCGAACCGTCCGCAATGGCGCGTGGATACCGTGGTGGCTACAGCCGACCACAACACGCCGACGCGCAACTGGGACAAGGGTATCGAAGGCATCGACGACAAAGTGTCGCGGCTGCAAATCGAGACGCTGGACAAGAACATCAAGGAATTCGGCGCCAAGGTTTATTTCCCGTTTCTGGATAAACGCCAGGGCATTGTGCATGTCATCGGCCCGGAAAACGGCGCGACCTTGCCCGGCATGACGGTGGTGTGCGGTGATTCGCATACCAGTACGCACGGCGCGTTCGGCGCGCTGGCGTTCGGCATTGGCACCAGTGAAGTGGAGCACGTGCTCGCCACGCAGTGCATGGTGATGCAGAAATACAAGAATATGAAGATTGCCGTCGAGGGCAAGCTCGGCGTGGGCGTCACGGCCAAAGACATCGCACTGGCGGTGATCGGCAAAATCGGCACCGCGGGCGGTACAGGGCACGCGATTGAATTCACCGGCAGCGCGATACGCGATCTGACGATGGAAGGCCGCATGACGCTGTGCAATCTGGCGATCGAAGCTGGCGCACGCACGGGCATGGTGGCGTGCGATCAGAAAACCATCGATTACGTGAAGGGGCGCATGTTCTCGCCCACCGGCGCGATGTGGGACAAGGCGGTTGAATACTGGCGCACCATGAAGAGCGACGACGGCGCGTATTTTGATACCGTGGTCACGATGGACGCAGCGGAAATTCAGCCGCAAGTGACATGGGGTACTAATCCGCAGATGGTGACTACGGTCGGCGGCAAAGTGCCTGATCCCGCGCAGGAGACGGACAAGGTGTTGCGCGAGTGGATGGAACGCGCGCTGAAATATATGAACTTGAAGCCTAATACGTTGATCACCGACATCAGCATCGACAAGGTGTTTATCGGTGCCTGCACCAACTCGCGCATCGAGGATATTCGCGCGGCGGCGCAAGTGGTCAAAGGCAAAAAGGTCGCGGGTAATGTGAAGCTGGCGATGGTGGTGCCGGGTTCGGGTTTGGTGAAAGCACAGGCCGAACAGGAGGGTTTGGACAAAATTTTGGTCGAAGCGGGTTTCGAGTGGCGCGAGCCGGGCTGTTCGATGTGCCTCGGCATGAACGAAGATCAGTTGTCGCCGGGCGAGCGTTGCGCGTCAACGTCGAACCGCAATTTCGAAGGGCGGCAGGGCACGGGCGGCAGAACGCATTTGGTGAGTCCGGCGATGGCGGCTGCGGCGGCGATTGCCGGACACTTTGTAGATGTTCGTACTTTTAACTAATGGAGAGACGCACATGAAACAACTCATCGTGATTTTGACGGTTCTTTTTTCGGTGACATTGGCCGGTTGCAATACCGTGCAGGGTGTCGGCAAGGACGTGGAAAAAGCCGGCGAGGCCATTCAAAGGTCAACCAAGTAAATGGAAAAGTTTGTCCGCAAGGAAGGGCTGGTGGCGCCGCTCGATCGCGCCAACGTCGATACCGACGCCATTATCCCGAAGCAGTTTTTGAAGTCAATTCAGCGCACCGGGTTTGGTCCCAACCTGTTCGACGAGTGGCGGTACCTGGATCGCGGCGAGCCGGGCAAGGATGACTCGAAGCGTCCGCTGAATCCGGATTTCGTGCTAAACAAAAAACGCTTCGAAGGGGCCACGGTTTTGCTCGCGCGCGAGAATTTCGGTTGCGGCTCTTCGCGCGAACACGCGCCGTGGGCATTGCAGCAGTTTGGATTTCAGGCGGTGATTGCGCCGAGCTTCGCGGATATTTTCTTCAACAATTCACTGAAGAACGGTTTGTTACTGATTAAATTCGACGCGAAAATCATTGATCAGTTGTTCAAGGAAACGGCCGCCAATGAAGGGTATCGCCTGGCAGTCGATCTGGAAACGCAGACAGTGAGCACGCCGGGTGGCGACAGCTTTCCGTTCGAGATCGATCCGTTTCGCAAGCATTGCATCATGAACGGGCTGGACGATATTGGCCTGACGCTCGAACATGCCGACAAGATTCGTGCGTTTGAGACGAAGCACAAGGCGTCGCAGCCCTGGCTGTTTTGATTTTTTTACTTTGAAATCAGTAGGAATTTTCTCCTCATGTCGTTCCTGCGAAGGCGGGAACCCATAACACGGCGCCATTCGGCACATTGCATGGATTCCCGCCTTCGCGGGAATGACGGGGTGTGTTGACCTACATACAGTTGGATGAATCAAAATGAAACTAGCAGTTCTGGCCGGTGACGGCATTGGCCCTGAAATCGTTGCGCAAGCCACCAAGGTGTTGCGTGCGCTGGCGAAAGACGGGCTCAAACTTGAGATGGAAGAAGCACCGTTCGGCGGTGCGGGCTTCGATGCCAGCGGTGATCCGCTGCCCGCCGCATCGTTAAAACTTGCGAAGGAAGCCGACGCGGTACTGTGCGGTGCCGTGGGCGGGCCGAAATACGATGCGTTACCGCGTGCGCAGCGCCCCGAACAGGGCATTTTGCGCATACGCAAGGAACTGGGACTGTTCGCCAATCTGCGTCCGGCAATCATGTATCCCGAACTGGTTGGCGCCTCGTCGCTGAAGCCCGAAGTGGTGTCGGGGCTGGACATCATGATTATCCGCGAACTAACGGGCGATATTTATTTCGGAGAGCCGCGCGGACGCCGCGACAACGCACGCGGCGAGCGCGAAGGCTACGACACCATGCTGTATTCGGAGTCGGAAATCCGCCGGATTGCTGAAATCGGTTTTCAGACGGCGATGAAACGCAATAAGAAACTATGCTCGGTCGATAAGGAAAACGTGCTGGAGACCAGCCGCTTCTGGCGCGAGATCGTCGTTGATGTAGCGAAAAAATATCCGCAGGTGGCGCTATCGCATATGTACGTGGATAACGCGGCAATGCAACTGGTGCGCAATCCCAAGCAGTTCGACGTGATTGTCACCGGCAATATGTTCGGCGACATACTCTCGGACGAGGCGTCGATGTTGACCGGCTCGATCGGCATGCTGCCGTCGGCTTCGCTGGATGCCAACAGCAAGGGTTTGTATGAGCCGAGTCACGGTTCCGCACCGGATATCGCGGGCAAAGGCATCGCCAATCCGCTGGCGACGATATTGTCGTCAGCCATGATGCTGCGTTATACGTTCAACAAGGATGAGTGGGCGTATCGAATTGAGGCGGCTGTGAAATCCGCTCTGGCGCAGGGGCTGCGTACCGCTGATATTTACGAAGACGGCACCACAAAAGTGGGGACACAGGAAATGGGCGACGCGGTGGTTGCCGCCTTGTGATGAATTAATTTAACTATTTGTTTTTATTGATTTTTTTATGAAAAAAGTAGGGATAATCGGCTGGCGCGGGATGGTGGGTTCGGTGCTCGTGCAACGCATGCGCGACGAGCGCGATTTTGAGTTGATCGATCCCGCATTTTTCTCGACTTCACAGGCGGGCGGTAAAGGGCCGGATATCGGGAAGCCTGTCGGGCCCGTGAAAGACGCAAAAAATATCGCCGATTTAAAAGCGATGGATATCCTGATTTCGTGTCAGGGCAGCGACTACACCACCGAAATTTATCCGAAGTTGCGCGCGGCGGGTTGGAACGGCTATTGGATCGATGCGGCCAAAACGCTGCGTATGAAAGACGATGCGGTGATTGTGCTTGATCCGGTGAATTTGTCGGTGATCAAAGCCGCGATGGCCAAAGGCATCAGGAATTACATCGGCGGCAATTGCACGGTGAGTTGCATGCTGATGGGGTTGCACGGGTTGTTCCAGCACGATCTCGTCGAGTGGATGACCTGCATGACCTATCAGGCGGCGTCCGGCGGCGGTGCGCAGCATATGCGAGAGTTACTGACGCAGTTTGGCTTGGTGCATGGCGCGGTGGCGGATTTACTCGCTGACCCGGCCTCTTCCATTCTGGAAATCGACCGTAAAGTGCTGGCCAAACAAAACGACGGCAGCTTGCCGCGTGACAATTTTCGCGGCATTCCGCTGGCGGGAAACCTGATTCCGTGGATCGATCAGGATATGAAGACCGGTATGTCGCTTGAGGAATGGAAGGGCGGCGCCGAGACCAATAAAATCCTTGGCCGTGGTGTCTTGTTTGGCAAGCCAGAAACGCCCATCGACAGCCTGTGTGTGCGTGTCGGCGCGATGCGCTGCCACAGTCAGGCGCTGACGATAAAGCTCAAGAAAGATCTGCCGCTGGACGAAATCTCCGGCATTCTCGCGTCGGCGAACGACTGGGTGCGCGTGGTGCCGAATGAGCGTGAGATCACCGAACGTGAGTTAACGCCGGCAGCGGTGACCGGTCAATTGCATATTCCGGTTGGCCGTCTGCGCAAGCTGGCGATGGGGGGCGAGTATTTATCCGCGTTTACCGTGGGCGATCAATTGCTGTGGGGCGCGGCGGAACCGCTGCGGCGGATGTTGCGCATCGTCCTGGAACCTCAATAAAAAGTCATTAAAAACAATTGCTTAAATTCACATGCATGCGATGTGTTGCGAACGGTAAATGTGGTAGTTGTTGTATTTTGTTCACAAATGCATGCAGTCTGTTGAATCGGTTACGAACATGCTGGCCACAATGGATAGTGGTTAGACGGTGAAGATAACCAAAAATACGGTAAGACTGATGCTGTTATGTATCACTATTCATCGAAAACCTTAGCTTGAAACGCTAACTGATTGATGTTATTTTGATTATTCCAAAAATATCCTAGAAATTCAGAGGTGCGCTGTGCGGAAATTCAAGCTCAAGAAATGGGTGGCCGCAGGTCTGATCGTGTCGATGCCGTACGCGGCCATCGTCGATGCAGCCGGGCTGGGGGGGATGAATGTGTTGTCTCAGCTCGGCCAGCCATTTTCGGCTGAGATCGATCTGGTCAACGTGTCGAAGGAAGAACTCGCGACGCTGACGGCGAGGCTGGCTTCGCCGGATGCTTACCGTAACGCGAATCTTCAGTACAACCCGGTTTTGAATGGCATGCGATTGGCGGTTGAGCGGCGCCCGGACGGCAGGCCGTTTATTCGTGCGACATCCGCCCGCCCCGTCGCTGAACCGTTCCTCGACATGTTGGTGGAACTGACCTGGAACGGTGGCAGAATTGTACGCGAGTACTCCGCGTTGCTCGATCCGCCCGGCATGGAAGCTCCCGTTGCTGCCGCAGTGACAGCGCCTGTGGTTAGCGCCCCCGTGGCGAAACCGGCGCCTGCGGCCAAGCCGCCGGTTGCGGTTGAAACACCTGCGCCCGCACCCGCCGCAAAATCCGCACCCGCGCCGGTGGCGGCTGCTCCCGCGAGTGCCGCGCCTGCACGCCCGATCGGCGGCAGCGAATACGCCGTCAAACAAGGCGACACCCTGGGACAGATTGCTGCGGGTATGCGCCCCGAAGGTATTTCGCTTGATCAGATGATGATCGGTTTGCTGCGCGCGAATCCCGACGCGTTTATCAACAACAACATTAACCTGGTTAGAGCCGGGAAGATTTTGAAAGCGCCGGAACGCGACCAGCTTGCGGCGATAGGTGCAAGCGACGCGTCGCAAGAAGTGCGTGTGCAAGCGGGCAACTGGAATTCGTATCGAACGAAGGTGGCAGATACTGCGCCCGCAGTAGCGGATGCAGCACCGGCGACCAAAGGCAAGATCACCACACGTGTTGAAGACAAGGCTGCGGCTGCCGGTCCCAAGGACGTGGTTGTTCTGTCAAAAGGCGAAGGCGCCGCGGGCAAGGGTGGTGATGCCAAAGCGGCAGACCGTGTGCGTGCGTTGCAGGAAGACCTCAATGCACGTGACAAAGCGCTGGCGGAGTCCAAAGAGCGCGTTGCGATACTCGAAAAAACCATCAAGGACATGCAAAAACTGGCCGAGGTGAAGAGTCCGGCCATGGCCGCTGCGCAACAGGCGGGTAAAGACGCGAAGGGCGATGCCAAAGCCGATGGCAAGGCGTCGCCTAAACCGGAAGTGAAAGCGGAACCGCCGAAACCAGAAGCGAAAGCGCCAGAGGCACCGAAACCTGAGGCTAAAGCGCCGGACGCTCCAAAACCTGAAGCGCCCAAGCTGGAAGCCAAAGCAGAAGCACCGAAGGCGGCCGACCCGGTACCTGCGCCGAAGGCAGCGCCACCTGCGCCCAAGGCACCGGCCAAGGCAGCGCAGCCCGAGCCGGGAATCATGGATACCGTGATGGATAACATCATCCCGATCGGTGGTGCCGGTGCTGTGCTCGCCGGACTCGCTGGATTGTGGGCAGTGCGCCGCCGCAAGAAGGACGGAGAGGTTGTTGACGACGAACCAGCAATGGCCAAAACGGAGCCGTTTACCGGCAATGTGGATGGTGCCGTCGCGGGTGCGGCGGGGAGTGTGGCCGCAGTAGCCGCTACGCCGGAGCCGACGGTGTCGAATGTGACGGACACGGTGGATCCGATAGAAGAAGCGCAGGTTTATATCGACCATGGTCGCGACAATCAAGCCGAAGACATCCTCAAAGAAGCGATGGTCAAAGACCCGCAGCGTCAGGATGTGCAACTGAAGCTGCTCGAAGTCTATGCGGCGCGTGGCGACAAAGGGGCGTTCAACAAACTCGCGAAAGATTTCAACGCGTTGACTGGTGGCGTAGGCGAAAACTGGGACAAGGCTGCGGCCATGGGCCACGCGATTGATCCGTCCAACGCACTGTATCCGTCCACGGGAGAAATGTTTGATATTGGCGCCGGTGGTGACGTGTCCGATGCGACGGTTGATCTGAATATCAGCAACGAAGACAACATGGGCACCACCACCGATATTCTGCTGGATCAGGGCGGCACCGATTCCAGTATGGACAAGACCATGATGATGACGCGCAGCGACGTGACGCCAGCGGCTCCTACGCCTGCTGCGGAACCCGTAGTGCCAGAATTTAATCTTGAATTGCCGCCGGTTACTGCCGAAGAAGAGCCTCAGACGGTGAATCCGAACGTGATGGACTTCAATCTCGATCTGCCGGCGTTGGATGCTGCGCCGGTGGTGCCGGTGGCAGAGGCCGCGAAACCCGCTGATGACGGCGGGCTCGACTTCAAGGTGGATATGTCCGGCATCAATCTGAATCTCGACGACAAGCCTGCCACGGGTGGCGGCGAGAAAGATGCGCATTGGAACGACGTTCAGCAAAAGTTCGACCTTGCCCGCGCCTATCAGGATATGGGCGACAAAGATGGCGCCAAGGAAATTCTGCGTGAGGTCGTGCGCGAAGGCGACGCTACGCAGAAATCGGAAGCGCAGGCGCTGCTGGATTCGATCAAGTAAACAGCAGGCAGTACTACCCGGACCGCGGCGGGACACTGCTGCGGTCTTTTCTTTTTTAGAAAGCACGATTGATGCGAAACGCACTGGGCGTCGAATACGACGGCAGCGGCTTTTGCGGCTGGCAGACCCAGCCCGAAGGCTGCGCGGTGCAGGATCGCCTTGAGGCGGCACTGACGCAGATTGCGGGTCTGCCGGCGGTCGCCGCCATTGCGACCATCTGTGCCGGACGCACGGACGCCGGCGTGCATGCGCTGGCACAGGTGGTTCACTTTGATTGCGCAGTGGAACGGCCGGAATCCGCGTGGGTGCGCGGCGTGAATGCCTTGTTGCCGCCCACGATCGCAGTTACCTGGATGCGGCCGGTGCCGGATGCTTTTAACGCGCGATTTTCGGCAACGGCGCGGCATTACCGCTACGTGCTGTTGAATCATCCCGTGAGGCCTGCCGTCGATCATGGGCGCGTGGGATGGTTTCATATGCCGCTGGATGTGGAGCGAATGCGCGCGGCAGCGGTGTGTTTGCTGGGCGAGCATGACTTTAGCGCATTTCGTTCGTCGCAATGCCAGGCAAAATCGCCGGTGCGAAAGCTCACGCAACTGACCATAACGTCGCAAGGGCCGTATGTAATTTTCGATTTGTGTGCCAACGGATTTTTGCATCACATGGTGCGCAATCTCGTCGGCAGTCTGATTTACGTGGGCAGTGAACGTCAGGAGGTTGCGTGGATGCGTGAACTGCTCGCGGTGCGCGACCGCAAGTTTGCCGCGCCAACGTTTGATGCGGCGGGGCTGTATCTGACCGGCGTGGATTACGACGCAGCATGGAATCTGCCGCAACGCGACAGGGTAAAATTGCCGCGATTGGCTCTGGAGAGTGCGATATGACGGCAATCAAAATTTGCGGCATCACGCGTGAGGAAGACGCACTCGCTGCCGCGCGCTGTGGTGCGAACGCGATCGGGCTGGTGTTTTTCGCCAAAAGCCCTCGCCACATCACGTCCGCGCGCGCTGCCGAACTCATGCGCGCGCTACCGCCGTTTGTGATGACCGTCGGGTTGTTCGTCGATGCCGAGGCGAATGAGGTGACGAGAACACTCGCGCAGGCGCGCGTGGATTTGCTGCAATTTCATGGGGACGAGCCGCCCGCCTATTGCCGTCAATTTGGCGTGCCGTATCTGAAGGCGTTGCGCGTAAGGCCGGGGCTGGATTTGTTACAATACACGCGTGATTTTCACGATGCCAGGGCGTTGTTGCTGGACGCCTATGTTGAGGGCACGCATGGCGGCACGGGCGCTACCTTCGATTGGGCATTGATTCCGAAAAATCTTGCATTGCCGGTGGTATTGTCTGGTGGACTGACGCCGGAAAACGTGACAGCGGCGATCCATGCAGTCAAACCGTGGGCGGTGGATGTATCCAGCGGCGTGGAATCATCGAAGGGTATCAAGAGCGCGGCAAAAATTGCAGCATTTGTGAACGGAGTTCGTAATGCAGATGTATGACCTGCCTGATAATTTGGGACATTTCGGGCCTTATGGCGGCACGTTCGTGGCCGAGACGCTGATTGATGCGCTCGACGAACTGCGCGCGGCTTATGAAAAATATCAGCACGATCCCGAATTCAAGAAAGAATTCGCCTACGAACTCAAGCATTACGTGGGTCGTCCGAGTCCGGTGTATCACGCCAAGCGCTGGTCGGAGCATTTTGGCGGCGCGCAGGTTTATCTGAAGCGCGAAGACCTGAATCACACCGGTGCGCACAAGATCAATAACGTGATTGGGCAGGCAATGCTCGCGAAACGCATGGGCAAGCAGCGTGTGATCGCCGAAACCGGCGCGGGCCAGCATGGCGTGGCGGCCGCGACGATTGCCGCGCGCTACGGCATGGAATGCGTGGTTTACATGGGATCCGAAGACATCAAGCGGCAGGCGCAAAACGTTTATCGCATGAAGTTGCTGGGCGCGACCGTGGTGCCGGTGGAAAGTGGCTCCAAAACGCTCAAGGATGCGCTGAACGAAGCGATGCGTGATTGGGTGACCAATGTCGAGAGCACGTATTACATCATTGGCACGGTGGCGGGGCCGCATCCGTATCCGATGATGGTGCGTGATTTTCAATCGATCATAGGCATCGAGGCATTGGAGCAAATGCCTGAAATGACCGGCCGCCAACCGGATGCTATTCTTGCCTGCGTCGGCGGCGGCTCCAATGCGATGGGAATTTTTTATCCTTACATCAACGAAAAAAATGTGCGGCTGATTGGTGTCGAGGCAGCCGGCCACGGG
>JBEBHE010000402.1:0-3583 GCA_040081205.1 Burkholderiales bacterium
CGGCCACCCTTGCCCTTGCAGTCCGCAAGCTTTGTCACCGGCTGCGTTTTGCCTTTGCCCACGGCGCTGATTTTTCTGCCGTCCAGCCCCTTGCTAATGAGGTAGGTTCTCACGGCTTCGGCGCGGCGATGAGACAGCCGCTGGTTGTAATCGACGCTGCCGAGACGATCAGTGTGGCCGGTGGCAACCACTGTGTCGTATTGCGTGCCCTTCAGAGCGGCCGCCAGGTCATCCAGCTTTTTCATGCCGGCGGGTTTGAGGACCGCTTTATCGAAGTCGAACAACGCATCGGCTGACAGTGAAAATTTCTGCACTACGGGCTTGGGCGCGGGCTTGGGTGGCGGCGCAACGACGGCTTAGGGCGCCGGAGCGGGCGCGGCGGCAATTTTTGGCGCGGCCGGTTTTGCGAGCTCGGGATCGCAGTCGGCAATAGCGCGGGCTGGGGTCCATTCACTGGTTCGTACGCACACGCCCGCTGTTGGGGCTTTCACCACAGCGCTACTGCCCAAATTATCAACAAGATAACCTTGGTTTTTGAGGGTTCCAGCCGGTTGCGCATGGGCGTAGCCGGCGAAGGCAAGCATCGCAACATTTATTATAAGTATTTGTTTTTTTTGCATTTATTTTCTCCTGCGTTTCAGGTTTTATTGGACGGCGATTCGTCATGCTGCATCGCAGCGGCACCACCGCGGGGCGAGTGTAACATATGGACGTACTGATGCCGCCGCTATAATTTATTTCTGCATTTCAATAGGTTAGCCTTAAGGCGTGCTGTGCAGTTGGGGACTGCTAACGGGTGTCAATCGCATTGCAATCACGTGCTAAAATCTCACGATTTAGCAGCCTGAACGTGTGCCAATTGTGCAACTTTGTGCATGGGGACAGGCGCTTTAACACCGTAAAGCCCCGTAAATGGATCAATTCGCTAAAGAAACCCTCCCGGTAAGTCTCGAAGAAGAAATGCGCCGTTCGTACCTCGATTACGCCATGAGCGTGATCGTCGGACGTGCGCTTCCCGATGTGCGTGATGGTCTCAAACCGGTGCATCGCCGCATTCTTTTTGCGATGCACGAATCCAATACCGTTTGGAACCGCTCGTATGTGAAATGCGCGCGCGTGGTCGGTGATGTGCTGGGTAAATATCACCCGCACGGCGACTCTGCGACGTATGAGGCGCTGGTGCGCATGGCGCAGGATTTTTCGATGCGCTACCCGCTGATCGACGGCCAGGGCAATTTCGGCTCGGTCGATGGCGATTCGGCTGCGGCTTATCGTTACACCGAATGCCGCCTCGAAAAAATAACCTCGGAGTTGCTGGCCGACATCGACATGGAAACCGTCGATTTCACGCCCAACTACGACGGCAAGGAAAACGAGCCGGTGACGCTGCCGGCGCGTGTGCCGAATCTGCTGGTGAATGGCTCGTCGGGTATCGCCGTAGGCATGGCCACCAACATTCCGCCGCACAATTTGAGCGATGTGATTGATGCGTGTCAGTTGCTGCTGAAAAGCCCTGAAACCGATATCGAAGCGCTGATCGAAATCGTCAAAGCGCCGGATTTCCCCACGCGCGGCATCATCTATGGCGTAGAGGGTGTGAAGGAGGGTTATCGTACCGGTCGCGGCCGCGTGATCATGCGCGCGCGCACGCATTTCGAAGAAACCGAAAAGGGTGGGCGCGTCGCCATCATCATCGACGAGTTGCCGTATCAGGTGAACAAAGCCAACCTGCTGATGAAAATCGGCGAACTGGTGCGCGAGAAACGCATTGAGGGCATTTCCGATATCCGCGACGAGTCCGACAAATCGGGCATGCGCGCGGTGATCGAACTCAAGCGCGGCGAAGTGCCTGAAATTATCCTGAACAATCTGTGGAAAGAAACGCAGATGCAGGACAGCTTCGGCATGAATATGGTGGCGCTGCTGGATGGCCAGCCGAAACTGCTGAATTTGCGGCAGATTCTCGATGCGTTCCTGCGCCACCGGCGCGAGGTGGTGACGCGGCGCACGGTGTTCGAACTGCGCAAGGCGCGTGAACGCGGGCATATCCTCGAGGGACTGGCGGTGGCGTTGTCGAACGTGGACGACGTGATCGCGTTGATCAAAGCGGCGCCCACGCCCGCCGATGCCAAAGTGGAGTTGATGAGCCGCTTCTGGCGCTCGAAGCTGGTGGAGGATTTGCTGGCGCGCGCCGATGGTAGTGATGGCGCTTTGTCGCGTCCGGAAGGCATTTCTCCGGAATATGGCCTGCATAAAAAGGGCTACAAACTATCAGACGTGCAGGCGCAGCGCATTCTCGAAATGCGCTTGCAAAACCTGACTGCGCTGGAGACCGACAAGATTACCGCCGAGTACAAAGAAACGATGGAAAAGATCGTCGATCTGCTCGACATCCTGGCCAAGCCTGCGCGCGTGACCAAAATCATTGCGTCAGAACTCGCGGAAATCAAAAAACAGTACGGCGGCGAACGCTTCAGCGAAATCGTGGTAAAGACATCCGACATCTCTAATGAGGATTTGATCGCACGTGAGGATGTGGTGGTGACGCTGTCGCACAGCGGCTACATGAAATCGCAGCCGGTGGCCGATTATCAGGCGCAAAAGCGCGGTGGCCGCGGCAAGCAGGCGACCACCACCAAAGAAGAGGATTTCATAGATAAACTGTTCATCGCCAATACGCACGATTACATTCTGTGTTTCTCCAATCGCGGGCGTGTTTACTGGCTGAAAGTGTATGAGGTGCCGCAGGGCAGCCGTGGTTCACGCGGCAAGCCCATTATCAATCTCGTGCCCTTGATGGAGCACGAGAAAATCACCGCGGTGCTGTCGGTGACAGCGTTCGACGACGATCACTTTGTGTTCATGGCAACATCGAACGGCACCGTCAAAAAGACCGCGTTATCGGCGTTTTCTCGTCCGATGAACAAAGGCATTATCGCGGTTACACTCGATGACGGTGATTTTCTGATTGGTGTGGCGCTGACCGACGGCAAGCAGGACATCATGCTGTTCTCGGATGCCGGTAAGGCGGTGCGTTTCCAGGAATCCGAAGTGCGTGTGATGGGTCGCAACGCGGCGGGTGTGCGCGGCATGCGTTTGCAGAAGAATCAAAATGTAATCTCTTTACTGGCGTTGTCCGACGAAAAGCTCTCGGTGTTGACCGCGACCGAAAACGGTTACGGCAAGCGCACGCCGATGTCGGAATACACACGCCACGGACGTGGCACGCAAGGCATGATCGCGATTCAGTGCAGCGACCGAAACGGCAAATTGCTGGCGGCGCAACTAGTGAGTAAGGAAGACGAAATCATGTTGATTACCACCGGCGGCGTGTTGATACGCACACGGGTGTCGGAAGTGCGCGAGCAGGGGCGTTCCACGCAGGGCGTCAGGCTGATCAATCTGGATGAGAATGAAAAACTCGGCGGGCTGGAGAAAATCGTCGAAACTGACGATGAGGATGACCAGGAAAAATTGTTTTAAAACAACTGCTTATATATAGACGATTATGGCAAGAGTATTTAATATCAGCGCCGGTCCGGCGGTATTGCCGGAAGCGGTGCTGGTGCAGGCGGCGCAGGAG
>JBEBHE010000403.1:0-3582 GCA_040081205.1 Burkholderiales bacterium
TTCCTTCAAGGTATTTGCGCTGAATGACGGATTCGCGCATAGCGCCTGCGGCGAGGTGGCGATCAGGTTAAGCGGTGTGAAATCCTTGATCGCGTCGTACTTTTGCTTGGCATAGACCAGCGCGTTGATGGTATGCGGCGCATCGGCGAGGAGAATGGTGTAGCCGTCGGCAGGCGCCTTGGCTGCGATCTCGGTGCCGATGAGGCCGGTGGCGCCGGGCCGGTTATCAACGACAAACGTTTGCCCCAAATATTCATTGAGTTTGGCGCCGATGGCGCGGCCCGTGATATCAGAGCCGCCGCCGGGCGGGTAGGGCACCACCATGCGCACCGGACGCGACGGATATTTTTCAGCGGCGATTGCCGACAGTGAAAACGATAAGCCAGTCACGGCGGTAACGGCGAGCACACAAAATCGGTTTGCGGATGGCACGGCAATCTCCAGAAAAATTCGAATGAAAGCATTCATGGTACTGATGCGTACCAATGGTAGCGCGATTGCCGTGACGCCGTCAGTCGGAAACGAATATGGTGCGCGGCGGCGCGACGCGGCGAAACACAATATCGCCATACCACGCCTGTGCGTTTTCGCCGGTGTTGTCGGTATCGGTCATCACCGCTATCGCGGTAATGCGCCCGGGTTCCGTGCCGAAGGCGCGCTTGTAATCTTCATAGACGTTGCGTGTGATGTCCTGCCACGCACCGATCTTTGCGCGGCCCGACTCGGCGACAATCATTTTGATGCGCGAGGTGTGCAGATTAGGCAGCACCTTGTCGCGCGGCGCGCGATTTTCCCAGATGTACATCAGCGTGGCATAGGGCAATTGTTGCCGCGTGAGCAAGCGCATGTTGTCGAAAAACATGCGGTCGTCGAGCGGCAGTGAGTCGATGTCGCCGGCGAAGCTCACTACCACGCGCACCGGCGAATCTTCAAGATGCTTGGTGGTGTTGTCGGCGGTCTTAATCAGATCATCGACTTTCCATTGCCAGCTTAGCAGCGGATATTGCCTGGGATCGATATCGAGTTTGTGTACCAGCCCGGACGCAGACGCTTCGGCGTCGGCCTTGACCGCGGTGCGGCCTTCGGTGTCCACCAGTTTGTATTCGGTGGGTTTCTTGAATTTCGACAGCGTCCACACGCGCCAGCCATTGGGCAGCGTTTCGCCGGGCTCGTTCTCGGAGAACAGCTTGACGTACGGCAGTGCGATTTCAGCCGGCGGTTCGGACACGCTCGCGCAGCCGTGCAGAACGCACAGGGTAGCGAGCAGTGCAATTATCGCGATTGAACGCAACGTCATCCTCTATAGTGGAATTTTTATACTGGAATTTGTAACGACGCGCGCCATTCTAGCAACATCATCACCGCACGCGGCGCTTACCAATGAATGTAATGTAACTATTTGTTTTTATTATTTATTTTTGCACGATCATTTCGCGCGCCAGCGGCGGATTAGCGGCGAAATAACGCTTGATACCGGCGAAAATTGCCTCCGCCATTTTGGTTTGATAAGCGTCATTGTTGAGCCTGCGTTCTTCTTCGGGGTTGGTGATGAAGGCGGTTTCCACCAGGATCGATGGAATATCCGGCGATTTCAGCACGGCGAATCCTGCTTGCTCAACGTGACTTTTATGCAGTTTGTTAATGCCGCCGACTTCGCCGAGCACCGCTTTGGCGAGTTTCAGGCTGTCGTTGATGGTGGCGGTTTGTGAAAGATCAAGCAGCGTTTGCTTGAGATACGGATCGGGCACATCGAGATTCACGCCACCGATCAGATCGGCTTCATTTTCCTTGCGCGCCAGCCAGTTGGCTGCTGCCGACGTTGCGCCGCGCTCGGACAGTGCAAACACCGACGAACCGCGCGCATCGGGGCGCGTGAAGGCGTCCGCATGCACCGATACAAACAGATCCGCATTCGCGCGCCGCGCTTTCACTACGCGCGCGCCAAGCGACATAAAGTAATCGCCGTCGCGCATCATGATGGCGCGCATGTTCGGTTCCTGATCAATACGTTCTTTCAGCTTGCGCGAAATGGCCAGCGTGACGTTTTTCTCCCAGGTGCCGTTTTTGCCGCGTGCGCCGGGATCTTCGCCGCCATGGCCCGGATCGATGGCGATGGTGATGACGCGCGCGTTTCTTGACGGCATTGCGCGGATGCTTTTTTCCGGGGGCCGCGCGGCGGGTTTTTCCGGCGGGGCCGCAACCGGCGCGACGGTTGTATCGGGCAGACGCTCACGGGTTTCCAGCATCGCCATCAATGGATCGGGCGGCTCCAACGGATAAATATCGAGTGCCAGCCGGTGCGCGTAGCCGGCCACCGGCGCGAGCGCGAACACCTGCGGCTTCACTTCGGATTTGAGATCGAATACCAGCCGCACCACGCCGGGCTTGAATTGCCCGACACGCACGGATCTCACATAAGGATCATTTGCGCCGATTTTTTCGGCCAGCCCGTTTAAAGCAGCGCCGAGCGAGACGTTTTCAAGATCAACCACCAGCCGCTCCGGATTCTTCAGGCTCATCATCTGATGGCGTATCGGCTGCGGTGATTCGAGTGTGACACGCGTGTAGTCGGCGGCGGGCCACACGCGCGCGGCCGAAACCTGTACTTGCGCGAATGCGGTCGCGGCGTAGCCGAGGCAGGCCAGCACGATCAGGCAAAGTATGAAGGGTTCGAGGGCAGAATCCCGCGGGCGCAGCATCCATGTGAATGGCACCCCGGTGGCACGGACTACGACGTTTGCAACCTTTTCAAACACGAGTTACCTACCTCCGAGTCAGCGAAGATCGACACGTTTCTCCCCGAACCCGCCACGTGCAACACCACCTTCAAGTCCGCCGCAGGCAACCCCACGGCTTTTTCCGGCCACTCCACGAGACACACCGACTGTGGGTTGAAATACTCCCTGAAGCCGGCTTCCCCGAGTTCTCGCGGGTCGCTGAACCTATAAAAATCAAAGTGATACAAGTATAACCTAGAAACTTCATAAACTTCAACCAGGGTGAACGTCGGGCTTTTGACCTTGCCCTCAAAGCCCAGCCCGCGCAGCACCCCGCGCGCCAGCGTGGTTTTGCCGGCCCCCAACTCGCCGATGAGATAGATCACCATCCCCGGCGCAAGGCCTGCTGCCAGAGCGCCCCCCAAGGCCAGCGTATCGGCTTCGGCGGGAAGCGAGCGGGTAAACTCGGTGATATGTCCGGGCATGTGAAAAATTCAGATGACGTTGATTTTGTTGCGCTCACGCGCGACATCAAACAATGGGCGCTTGCGTTGGGATTTCAGCAAACCGGCATTGCCGATTGCGACCTGTCGGCGGCGGAACCGCGGTTGCTGGAGTGGCTTAAAAAAGGTTGGCACGGCGACATGGATTATATGGCACGCCACGGCACCGCCCGCAGCCGTCCGGATGTGCTGCAACCCGGCACGCTGCGCGTGATCTCGGCGCGCATGGATTATTTGCCTTTTCTGCCTGAGGGCGCGCGTGCGATGGAGGCAGTGCTGGCCGAGCCGCATCGCGCTGCCATCGCGCGTTATGCGCTGGGGCGCGATTATCACAAGGTGCTGCGCAGCCGCCTGCAACAACT
>JBEBHE010000404.1:0-3576 GCA_040081205.1 Burkholderiales bacterium
CGCGGCTTCGTACTCCGCTGTCGCCGTTTCGGAAAGATAATGCACCGCGCGATGAATGTTCGCGTGCTGGCTCGATTGATAACGCACCCAGCGATCCATTACCTGCGTGGGCATTTGGCTGGACGCCGCGTTGTCCAGAAACACCAGCGGCTTATGGTTAACCTTGAGATCAAGGATCGGAAAATCCTTGCGGATGCGGGTTACGTCCAATGCGAATTTCTCAGTGGGCGCATTCATTTCAAACACCTGCCTGAGTTTGTGCCATGACCGCACGCTCCAACTGCGCCACCAGCGATTTCACCGGGATGCGATGCACAATCTCCGCGCCGAACGCAAAGGTCAATAAATTGCGCGCCTGCGCGTCAGGTAGTCCGCGACTCTTAAGATAAAACAATTGCTCGGCATCAAGCTGGCCGACCGTTGCACCGTGCGCACACTTTACGTCGTCGGCAAAAATCTCCAATTGCGGTTTGGTATCGACGCGCGCAGCAGGCGACAGCAACAGATTGCGACTTTGCTGCGCCGAATTCGTCAGTTGCGCATCCTTGCGCACCAGCACCTTACCGTTGAACACCGCGTGCGCTGCACCACCGACAATCGTCTTGTGCAACTGTGCACAACGGCCATTCGGATGCGCGTGATCCATCAACGTGTGCGTATCAGCGAGCTGTTGCCCGGAAATCAACGCCAATCCGTCAATCACCGCTTCGGCGCCTTCGCCCTGGTGAACCACATCCAGGTTATAGCGCGACAGCCGCGCGCCAAACGCTACCGACTGTGAGACATACGAGGCATCTTTCGCCAGCGATACCGCGCAAGTTGCAATATGCACGGCCTGCACGCTCTCGCGCTGCAAACGCACATGACGCACGCGCGCGTTGGGCGCGATGGAAATTTCGGTCACCGCATTGGTGAAATACGTCGCTTCCGTTGCCGTCACGTAATCCTCGATCACGGTGCATTGCGCGCCGGATTCCGCCACGATCAAACAACGCGGGCAGCTTGCGGCATCTTTCTGCGTGGCAATAAACAGCAGATGCAACGGTTCATTCATAACGGCGTTTTTCGACAGATGCACCACCGCACCATCACGCAGCCAAGCCGTATTGAGCGCCGTGAATAATTGTTTGCCGAAGCCCGCATGCGACGCCAGATGCGGCTCAATCAGCGCGGCATTGGTTTTTAATACTTCCGCCAGCGTATTCACGCTCACGCCCGCCGCCGCCGCGCCCCGGCTTGACAGCAGCTCTGAATAGACGCCATCCACAAACGTTAGCCGCAACGCAGCCTCTGGCACCGCGAAGGGTGCGACATCGGGCGCCACAGCCGCCACGGATGGCTCGATACGCAAGCGGTTCAATGGCGCAAGATCGGTAAAACGCCACTCTTCGTCGCGCGTGGTGGGCACCGTCAAGGCGTTGGCGCGCTCCAGTGCAGCCGCTCGTCGAAGATTCAGCCAGGATGCGGCCGTCGCCGGCAGCACGCGGCCCCCCGCAACCAGCGTATCCACAAAAGGATGAGTCACGGTCGTTACGCCTGCGCTCATGCCGCAGCCTTTGCGCTTACGCTGCCGTCGAGCAACCAATCGTAGCCGCGCGATTCGAGCTCCAGTGCGAGCGACTTGTCGCCGGTTTTGATAATCCGCCCCGCTTCCATCACATGCACATAATCCGGCGTGATGTAGTTAAGCAGACGCTGATAATGCGTAACCAGCACACAGGCATTGTCGGGCGTCAGCAGCTTGTTCACGCCACCCGCAACAATACGCAGCGCGTCGATATCGAGACCCGAATCGGTTTCATCGAGGATCGAGACGCGCGGCTCCAGTATCGCCATCTGCAAAATTTCGTTACGCTTTTTTTCGCCACCGGAAAAACCGTCATTCACGCTGCGGTCGAGAAACTCCGGGCTCATTTCCAGCAGTTTCATTTTTCCACGCACAAAGTCGTCGAACTCCAGCGGATCGAGTTCGTCTTTGCCGCGCCCGCCCTGCACCGTGTTGTAAGCGAGCCGCAGAAAAGAACTGTTCGACACGCCGGGAATTTCAACCGGGTATTGAAAACCGAGGAACAGACCTGCGCGCGCACGCGCTTCCGCTGCCAACGCAAACAAGTCATTACCCTCGAACAGCACCGTGCCGCCGGTCACTTCATAAGCCGGATGACCCGCCAGCACTTTGGCCAGCGTACTCTTGCCCGAACCGTTCGGCCCCATGATGGCATGCACTTCGCCCGCACGCACGGTGAGATCGATGCCTTTCAGAATCGTCACGCCCGCCACGGTGGCCGTCAGGCCGCGTATGTCGAGCAAAGTTTTTGCGTTGCTGTTAATCATCCCACGCTGCCTTCGAGTTTGAGTCCGAGGAGCTTGGTTGCTTCAACCGCAAACTCCATCGGCAATTGCTGAAACACTTCCTTGCAGAAGCCGTTAATAATCATCGACACCGCTTCTTCGGCACCGATGCCGCGCTGCTGAAAGTAGAATAACTGGTCTTCGCCGATCTTCGAGGTCGTCGCTTCGTGCTCCACCTTGCCGGAAGGATTGCGCACGTCGATATACGGAAACGTATTCGCGCCGCACTTCGATCCGATCAGCATCGAATCGCACTGCGAATAGTTGCGCGCACCGGCCGCCGTCGGCGCGATGCGCACCAGACCGCGGTAGCTGTTGTTCGAATGCCCCGCCGAAATACCTTTGCTGATGATGGTGCTGCGCGTGTTCTTGCCAATGTGGATCATCTTGGTGCCGGTGTCGGCCTGCTGATAGTGATTAGTCAGCGCCACCGAATAAAACTCGCCCACCGAGTTGTCGCCGCGCAGCACGCACGAGGGATACTTCCAGGTAATCGCCGAGCCGGTTTCGACCTGCGTCCACGAAATGCGCGAATTTACGCCCTTGCACAGCCCACGCTTGGTGACAAAGTTGTAGATGCCGCCAATACCTTTTTCGTCGCCCGCGTACCAGTTCTGTACCGTCGAATACTTGATATCGGCATTGTCCAGCGCCACCAACTCCACCACCGCCGCGTGCAACTGGTTGGTATCAAACTTGGGCGCGGTGCAGCCTTCAAGATAGGACACCGACGCGCCGTCCTCGGCAATAATCAGCGTGCGTTCGAACTGCCCGGAATCCTGCGTGTTGATGCGGAAATACGTGGACAACTCCATTGGGCATTTCACGCCCTTGGGAATAAAACAAAACGAGCCGTCGGTGAACACCGCCGAGTTAAGCGCAGCGTAAAAATTATCGCCAACCGGAATAACCGACCCCAGGTATTTGCGCACGAGATCCGGATGGTCGCGCACCGCTTCGGAAATCGAACCGAAGATAATGCCCACATCGGCAAGCTTCTGCTTGTAAGTAGTAGCCACCGACACCGAATCGAAAATCACGTCCACCGCCACGCCGGCCAGCGCCGCGCGTTCATTCATCGGCACGCCGAGTTTTTCAAACGTCTTGAGCAATTCGGGATCCACCTCATCCATGCTCGCGAGTTTTTTCTTCGACTTCGGCGCAGAGTAATAACTGATATTCTGAAAATCGATTTCGGGATAATGAACATTGGGCCACGCCGGC
>JBEBHE010000405.1:0-3576 GCA_040081205.1 Burkholderiales bacterium
AGTATGAATTATGAGCAAGCCGCTCGTCGGTATTGTCATGGGCAGCACCAGTGACTGGGACATCATGAAAAATGCCGCCCAGCAACTCAAGGACTTTGGTGTCGCGTACGAAGCGCGCGCGCTGTCGGCGCATCGCACGCCGGATTTGCTGTTTGAGTGGGTCGAGAAAATGGTTGCCGGCGGCGCGCAGTGCTTTATTGCCGGCGCGGGCGGTGCAGCACATCTCGCGGGCGTGGTTGCCGCAAAAACCACGCTGCCGGTGCTGGCGGTGCCGATTCCGTCCAAACATCTGGGCGGGCTCGATTCGCTGTTGAGCATGGTGCAGATGCCCAAAGGCATTCCGGTGGCGACATTTGCCATCGGTGACGCGGGCTCAGCCAACGCAGGATTGTTCGCCGTGTCGCTGCTCGCATTGAATGATGCCAAGCTTGCAAAGAAGCTGACGACGTTTCGCGCCAAACAAACCGAAGCGGTGAAAGCCGCCAAACTGCCTGAGTTGTAATACAACGCCATGACGAACAACGACGCTATTCTTGAAACCAAACTTACGAGCCTCCCTTTCCTTCATCGCGGCAAGGTGCGCGATCTGTACGCGGTGGGCGACGACAAGCTGCTGGTCATACAGACCGATCGCCTGTCCGCGTTTGACGTAATTTTGCCGACGCCGATTCCCGGCAAAGGCCGCGTGCTCACCGAACTGTCGAATTTCTGGTTCAGGAAACTGGGTCATGTGATCCCGAATCACCTGACCGGCATCACGCCGGAGTCGGTAGTGTCGGAAGCAGACCGCGCGCAGGTTGCAGGGCGCGCGATGGTGGTCAAAAAATTAAAACCGCTGCTGGTTGAAGCCGTGGTGCGCGGCTATCTCATCGGTTCCGGCTGGAGCGACTACCAAAAAACCGGCGCGGTGTGCGGGATCAAACTGCCCGAGGGCTTGCAGCAGGCGCAGAAACTGCCGCAGGTGTTGTTTACGCCGTCGTCGAAAGCGCCAGCCGGCCAGCACGACGAAAACATCACCTACGCCGATGTCGAAGTGCTGGTCGGCGTGGAACTCGCTGCGCGCGTGCGCGATGTGTCGATACGCCTCTACAGCGAGGCAGCGGAATTTGCCGCGACGCGCGGCGTGATCATCGCCGATACCAAATTCGAGTTTGGTGTCGATGCCGGCAACAACTTGGTGCTGATCGACGAAATTCTTACGCCGGATTCGTCGCGCTTCTGGCCGGCCGCCGAGTACCGCACCGGCATCAGCCCGCCGAGCTTCGACAAACAGATCATTCGCGATTGGCTGGAAACAACCCCGTGGAACAAAAAGCCGCCGGCGCCGATGCCGCCGCCAGACGTGCTGGCCAAAACCGCGGATAAATATCGCGAAGTGCAGCGGCTGCTTACGCAGTAGCTTCTCCGAATTCTGATGACGCGCGATCTCGGTATTTTGTTTCCAGAGCTTGAAAAAGATCTCAAGCCGTACACTGCCGATTTCACCACTGGGATTCTGCCGTATCAGGATATCGTCAAACTGGTGAGCGGCGGCCGCATCAACGCCGCGTTGCCGATTGACGATGCGCAGATTCAGCCGGCAAGTCTTGATCTGCGGCTGGGTGCAACCGCGTGGCGCGTGCGCGCGAGTTTTTTGCCCGGAAAAGATTCGCCGGTCAGCGCCAAGATCGAGCGCATGATGATGCACCGCATCGATCTTACGCAGCCGACAGTCTTCGAGAAGGGCTGCGTCTACATTGCCGAGATCATGGAGGAATTGCGGCTGCCCGCGGATATCTCGGGAAAATCCAACCCGAAAAGCTCCACTGGCCGCCTCGACATTTTCACGCGGCTGATTGCCGACGGTGGCACCGAATTCGAGAGCGTGCCCGAGGGCTATCGCGGCAAACTGTATCTCGAAATTGTCCCGCGCACGTTCAGCGTGCTGGCGCAACAGGGCGCGCGGCTGAACCAGATGCGCTTCGTGCGTGGCAACCCGCCGCCGTCGGATCAGAAGCTCGACGAATTGAATACGCTCGATGCCATCGTCTATTCCGACGCCGATACGCCGATGACCGCCATTGTCAATGACGGGTTGTGGATTTCGGTTGATCTGGAAGGCGAAAAGGGCAACGAAGGCGCCGGTATCGTAGGCTATCGCGCCAAGCAGCACGCACCGCTGATCGATTTGAGCCGCGTCAACTACTACGACCCGATGGCATTTTGGGAGCCCCTGAAGAGCGAAGCGCATCGCAGCCTGGTGCTTAATCCTGATGATTTTTATATTCTGATGTCACGCGAGCGCATCCGCATCCCGCCGAGTTTCGCCGCATCGATGGTGCCGTACGATCCGTCTGTGGGCGAATTTCGTATTCACTACGCAGGTTTTTTTGACCCCGGTTTCGGCTACGGCAACAACGACGTCAACGGCGCGCGCGCGGTGCTCGAAGTGCGCTCGCACGAAGTGCCGTTCCTGATTGAGCACGGGCAGGGCGTCGGACGCCTGATCTATGAACGGCTGCTCGGCAAGCCGGAGCGCCTGTATGGCGTGAACATCGGTTCCAACTACCAGGCGCAGGGGTTGAAATTAAGTAAGCAGTTCAAGCCGCCGGTTGTGAGTTGACCAGGAGATGCAGGATGCGCATCGCGCACGCGGATGCAGGGGCGAACGGTGCGCAATGTGCGCGCTACCGCGGGAGCCGTTGTATCCCATTGTTTTTATTGGTGCTTTCGTCGAGCCGCCATGTCTGTTGAGGTTGCGGATACAAACATTACCCGCGCGGTAGCTACGCTGCGCGCAGGTGGTCTTGTGGCCTTCCCCACCGAAACCGTTTACGGCCTCGGCGCCGATGCCTCTAACCCCGACGCGATAAAAAAAGTCTTCGCCGCCAAAGGCCGTCCGCATGATCATCCGTTGATTGTGCATGTCGCCAGCAGCTCGCAACTCACCGAGTGGGCGCGTGATATTCCATCAGCCGCACACACACTCGCCAAAAAGTTCTGGCCTGGCCCGCTCACACTGATCCTCAAACGCGCGCCCGGCGTGAGCGATCTCGTTACCGGCGGGCAAGACACCGTCGCGATCCGCGTGCCTTCGCATCCGGTAGCTCAAGCGTTGTTGCAGGCGTTTGGTGGCGGCGTGGTCGGACCGTCCGCCAATCGCTTCGGCCGTGTGTCGGCTACCACCGCTGATCATGTGCGGCAGGAGTTCGGCGATGCAGTCGATTGCATACTTGATGGCGGCGCATGCGACGTGGGCATCGAATCGACCATCATCGATTTATCAGGGTCAAAACCCGCGCTGCTGCGACCCGGCTGGATCACGGCGGCGCAAATTGAATCCGCGCTCGGCTTGTCGCTCACCGCACCCGATGCACAATCACCGCGCGCGCCTGGCACGCTGGAAAAACACTACGCGCCGCGCACGCCGGTGATGTTGGTCGAAGGCGACCTCATCGACGAACTCGCGCGCAGCTTCGCGCGTCAGGGCAAACGCGTGGCCGTGCTCTGTCTCTTATACACATGGCCGCTGATTGAATCACTGGTTTGGGCCGCCGCGCCCGCCACGCCCGCAGGCTACGCACATGATCTTTACGC
>JBEBHE010000105.1:0-13365 GCA_040081205.1 Burkholderiales bacterium
CCCCCGGTTCGCCGGCCCTTCGGGCTACCCTGCGCTACTCGACGTGCCGGGCGGCTGCGGAACTCGCCCTCGCGAACAGCACGCGAGGACTCAAACAGTCCTCGCCGACTTCCCCCGGCACGTCTGCGTTGCTCGGCGGCTCTCAGGGGGATTGTTCGCCACCATCGGTGGTTGATGTATCTACCACTGTGCGCCAGGCAACATTCTGATTTGACAAACGGGTATATCCTATCCGCCATGACGAATCCTAAACCGAATAAACCGTTCTCGATGATTCGCGAGTTTCATCTTGCCGACTGGTTCACACTGGCCAACGCGGTGTGCGGCACGGGGGCGCTGTTTGCGATGATGACGTATTTGCAAACAACCGACGTCAGGCATGTTTACTTTGCGTGCGGGCTGGTGCTTGCCGCCGCGGTGTTCGATGTGCTGGATGGGCGGATCGCGCGCTGGCGGCAGAAGTCTTCTGCCATGGGCCGTGAGCTCGATTCGCTTGCGGACGTTATTTCCTTTGGCGTGGCGCCAGCGTTGATTGCGTATGGTTGTGGTATGCAGGGCTTATACGACCGTATCGTGCTGGCCGGTTTTGTGGCGTGCGGCGTTTCGCGTCTGGCGCGCTACAACATCACGGCGGAGGAACTTTCTGACGGCGGCGACAAAGTGAAGTACTTCGAGGGCACGCCGATTCCCACGTCGATACTGCTGGTCATAATGTTGTTCTGGGCGGCCGCGCAGGGTGCGGTGGGCGAGGCGCTGTGGTTCGGAAAGACCGTGATCGCCGGTTACACGCTGCATCCGCTGGTGTTGTTGTTCGCGGCTTCGGGTTCGCTAATGGTCAGTCGCATACGGTTCCCGAAGTTTTGAGCACGACAGGGTAGCCGGTGTAGGGTGCGCACGGCGCACCCTACAACCGCGGCCCGGCAATAGCATTTGATCCAGATCAAACACATGAATTCTTCGAGGCTTGATACTGTCACGTCATCACCCTGCGACAGGAGCATCCATGACGATCAACATGCTGCACCACTTCACAATTCGCGCGAATCCCGACATGCTGCCGGTGCTGGAGAAGTTTTACCGCGACGTTACCGGTTTCGCGCCGGGGCCGCGCCCGCCGTTTAATTTTCCCGGGCTGTGGCTTTATCACAATAACCATCCGGTGCTGCACATTGCGCGGCCGCGGGACAACGAGCCCGCGCCGGTTATCGGCGCTGGTGTGATCGATCATGTGGCGTTCGGCGCGGATGGCGTCGCCGAATTCCGGGCGAATCTGGTGAAGCTGGGCGTCGAATTCGACGAGCAGAACGTCGAGCAGGCGGGTTACCAGATTTTTCTGCGCGATCCGATCGGCACCAAGCTCGAATTCAATTTTCCGAACCAGCAGGCGCCCGTAGGTGTGAAGGGGGAGTTTTTCGGCGAATCGAAGATCGCGCCGGTACCGGCTTAGCGGTTTTTACTCCGGCGTAACGCCCGCCGCTTTCACCACCTGCGCGCCTTTCTGGATTTCGCTGCGCAGGTAAGCCGACATTTCCTCCGGCGTGGTGGTGTGAATGACCGCACCACCAGCGGTGAGCTTCTGGCGCACGTCCGACGTGGTGAGTGTGCGGATGAGTTCAGTGTTGAGGCGCTGCACGGTGTCGCGCGGGGTACCGCCGGTGGTGAAGAACGCAAACCACACGCCGGTCTCGAATCCCGGCAACCCCGATTCGGAAATTGTCGGTATCTCCGGCGCGAATTCCATGCGTTTTGGCGCACCCACGCCGAGTACCTTGAGTTTGCCTGCGTGCACCAGTGGCATCGAGCCCAGCGGATTGCTGAAGTTGAATTGCGTTTGCCCGGCCACCAGATCGGTGAGCAGCGGCGCGGTGCCCTTATATGGCACGTGGACGGTGTTGATGCCCGCTGCCAGATTGAATTGCACGCCGGAGAGATGGCTCGCGCCGCCGATGCCCGAGGACGCGAACAGCAGTTCGCCTGGTCGTGCCTTGGCTAGCTTGATGAGATCGCCCGCGTTGCGCGCGGGCACCGCCGGATGCGCAATCAGCAGAAACGGTGAACTCGATATTTTTGTCACGGCCGCGAGATCACGCTGCGCGTCATAGGGCATTTTGCGGATCACGCTGGGGTTAATGGCGATGGCGCTGGTGATGATGAGGCAAGTGTGACCATCGGGTGCCGCGCGCGCGACGATTTCGGTACCGATCACCGTGCCGCCACCCCCGCGATTGTCGACGATAATCTGTTGTCCCAGCAGTTCGCCAAGGCGTGGTGCAATCACGCGGGCCACGGCATCGATCGGCCCGCCTGCGGGAAAGGGCGCGACGATGCGCACGGTTTTGTACGGAAAATTCTGCGCGTGTGCCGCCTCCGTGAGTGCCGCCAGCCCGACCGGCAGACTGACGAGCATTGCCTGAAGGGCGCGCATCATGTTCGTTTGTCCTGGTGCCCGTGAGGTTACGCGATCACAGTCCGAAACGTTTCCTGACGGGTTCGCTGTTCGCGCGTTCCAGCAAACGGGCCGCATCTTCTTTCAGCAACAGCCGCGCCGCGATCAGCTTCTGCGACGCTTCAGCGACTTTCTTCACATACGCGGCATGCGTGCCGTACCGCTCCTCCAGCGATGGCCGCGGATCGCTGTTGGCTGAACGCGCATCGCGTGACGTGGCGAACGGAATAAACGTGCCGTCGCGGTCGCACAGTTCGCCCTCAACCTGCGGCGCTTTGTAGAGATTCCAGCCGGTGTAGGTGCCCAGCGGCACGGCGATTTCCGGCAGCCGGATACCGCTGGTTTCGTTGCCGTCGGCATCGACGTTGGTGACCAGCGGCCGGTACGGTTTGCTCATGTCCATCGCGGGTGTGGTCCAATCGGTCAGCACGCCGAACGCATTTACGCGCTGCGCGATGGTCACATTCGGTATGGCGGGGAACTGTAACTTTTGCACGGCTACCAGTGTGTTGTTTTGCAGGCGTGGCGTTTGCGACGGCGGCGGTGCTTTGCCGTCCACCCATTCCGACAGGGCCACCAGCAGCGCGCGCAGTGCGGGCGTGGGGCTATGCGGGTTGCGCGGGTTCATGCAATTGCCCGGCGTGGAAGTCATCCACGCCTGTCCGCCGTGCTGCGTGCCGGCAATCAGGTAAGCGCGCGCGTTGGCGGGCAGTTGCACGTCTTTGGTGCCCAGCGGATCGGTGACCAGCAGCGACGCGCCTTTCTGCCAGTATTCGGTGGAGGTATTGGTTTCCATCCACAGCGGATCGAAGCCGTCACCGCGCATCAGGCCGTCGGTTTTGCCGGTGACCGGATCAGTCATACGCGCGGTGGAAAACGGAAACGCATTCTCCGGCATCATGTGATCTTCGAACTGCGTATTGGTGCGCGCGGGCTGGCCGAATTCGGCATTGAGAAACACGCCGCCCACGCCCGCGGTGTGCGCGAGCGCGCCGTCGAGTACCTTGCGCGCGCGTTCGTCCTGATTGAAGCCCTGATACACGAAATCGCGCAGGAAGCGCCCGCTTTGCGAGACGCCGAATCCCAGCGTGGCCTTGATGCCACGCGCCGGGTTCACGGTGCCTTTGGCATCTGCGTTTTCATAGCGCATGAAAGACACGAGGTCGCGTGTGGCGGCCATGCCGATGCCCAGCACGCGCGGATCCTTGGCCGGGTAATGGAATTCGTAGATCGAGCCGCGCTCGGGTTTTGTGTTCTCGGGCAGCAAGCGGATTTCACGGTCATTCACGTACGCCCAGCCCGATGCAGGGATTTCTTCCCGCGCGTCGGCTTCGCGGCGGCGCACGGTGAGTTTGGCCTGCGATTGATCGAGCGTACTGGTGTTATGCGTGAGCCGGAACGTGTCGCGCACGGGACTGCGCGTGCCGCTGACCAGTTCATCGCGAATCACACGCACGATGGGTTTGCCGTTGTTGGTGGCGATGATCGGCTTCATCGACAGGCCGTTGTTAGTGCGCGGTGCGTCCGGGTCCCAGCCGCTCCACACGAAGGTGTAGCCCATGTTGAACAGCAAGCCGTTGCCCGCATCGTCGAGTGTGCGCGGGTCGTTGGCTTGCGCCACGGATTTTGTGCGCGCATCCATCAGCCGCCAGTGGATGTACTTGCGGCCGCGATTGGTGACGTCGTAAATCAATTTACCGTTGCCGCGCGCTGCCTCAACGGGCCGCAGCATGAAAAAATCCGCTTCGTATTCGATGCGGCCCGCCGCATTGCGCGGGGCTTTGTCGAGGTTGACGATAACCTTGTTGCGCGCATCGGCAGGATCCAGCTCGCCTTTGAACGTACCGCGCACGCGCTCGTAGGCGCCGGCGTTGCCGAAGGCCGCGCTTTCCGCAAACGGTTCGACGGCAACGATGTTTAATTCGGTGACGCGCGCGAAGACGGGCGTGGTCAACAGCGTGGCCAGCGCCAAACCGCATACGGCTGTGATAGAAGATGTCATAATCTAAGTGTCTGTTTTTGAACAATATTTTATGAATGATCCTTGCGTTCTGATCACAGCTTTACACAACTTTAGGCCGCCGACAATTGCTGCGCGCTTTTGGCATCGATACGCACGGCGGCGGCCCGGCGGCATTGCTGCACTCAGGTATCATGGATTTTTCCATCGTGGAGGAGGCGTCATGACCATCAAAAAAATTCCCCTGCTTGCATTAGCCAGCGCAGCACTCGCGTTCGGCGGCTTATCGCCAGCCACCGCGCAGGTTTTCCCGGCGAAGCCGATCCGCATTGTCGTGCCGTTCCCGGCGGGCGGCACCACCGATGTGGTCGCGCGCCTGGTGGCGCTGCGCATGAGTGAATCGATGGGACAGCCGGTGGTGGTGGATAACCGTGGCGGTGCGGGTGGCGCGTTGGGCGCCGACATCGTGGCGAAATCCAATCCCGACGGCTATACGCTGCTGATGCACAACATTACTTTTCCGTTGTCTTCCGTGGCCCAATCACTGGCCAAGCGTTCGCCGTTCGACGCGGAAAAAGATTTTGCCGGCGTGTCGATTGCGGTTTACGTTCCGTTTGTGTTTACCGCAAATCCTTCCGTGCCGGCAAAAGATCTGCGCGAGTTCGGCGCGCTGCTGCGCGGTAATTCCAAACTGAAATACAACTACGGTTCCACCGGCCCCGGTTCGGCCATGCACGTGCTCGGCGAATCGCTCAAGCGCGATGCCAAATTCGACATGGCGCATATTGCGTACAAGGGCGCGGCGCCGCTCAAGCTGGAACTGCTGTCCGGGCGCATCCAGTTCGGCGGCGATCAATTATCAACGTCGTTGCAGGAAATCCGCTCCGGCCAGTTGAAGGCGCTGGCGACCAGCGGCGCGAAGCGCATTCCCATACTGCCCGACGTGCCTACCGTGCGCGAGCAGGGTTTCCCCGCGCTGGAATTCGAGGGCTTCAACGGCCTGTTCGCGCCGGCGAAAACGCCAAAAGCCGTCCTCGACAAGCTGCAGCGCGAAACCGCGGCCGCCGTGCGCCATCCCGATTCGGTAAAGCGGTTTGGCGAGTTGGGCGCCGAAGCAGTGGGTTCATCCGGCGAGGAGCAAAAAGCGATGCTGGTGCGGCTGATGAAACAGTTCACGCCGGTAATAAAAGAGATGAAACTGGACTGACGCTCAATCGAGGCCAGGGCTGCAAACGATTTCGGCTATCATGCCGCCTCTTTCAAGCGTACTTTTCACAATAACCCGTCCAATCAACTCGTCAAAGTAATCATGGCTCAATACGTTTATAGCATGCGCGGCGTGAACAAAATGGTTCCGCCCAAGCGCGTCATCCTCAAGGATATTTCACTGTCGTTTTTCCCCGGCGCGAAGATCGGCGTGCTCGGCGTCAATGGTTCCGGCAAATCCAGCCTGCTCAAAATCATGGCGGGTGTGGACACGGATTTCGACGGCGATGCCGAGCCGATGCCGAACCTGCGCGTGGGTTTTCTGCCGCAGGAGCCGCAGCTTGATCCCGACAAAACCGTGCGCGAATCGGTGGAAGAAGGCTTGGGTGAAATAGCTGAAGCGAAAAAGAAGCTCGACGAAATCTATGCGGCGTACGCCGAACCTGATGCGGATTTCGACAAGCTGGCGGCGGATCAGGCCAAGTACGAAGCCATCGTCGCGGCATCGGGCGGTGATTCCGAACACGAACTGGACATCGCCGGTGATGCGCTGCGTTTGCCGCCGTGGGACGCGAAGATCGGTCCGTTGTCCGGCGGCGAAAAACGCCGCGTCGCGCTGTGTCGCTTGCTATTGTCTAAGCCCGACATGCTGCTGCTCGACGAGCCGACCAACCATCTTGATGCCGAAAGCGTCGATTGGCTCGAACAGTTCCTCACACGCTTTCCCGGCACGGTCGTAGCGGTGACGCATGATCGATACTTTCTCGACAATGCCGCCGAATGGATACTCGAACTCGACCGCGGCCACGGTATTCCGTGGAAAGGCAACTACAGTTCGTGGCTGGAGCAAAAAGGGGAACGGCTGAAGATTGAAGAGTCCGCCGAATCGGCGCGGCAGAAGGCGTTGAAAAAAGAACTGGAATGGGTGCGCCAGAATCCGAAAGCGCGCCAGGCCAAATCGAAATCGCGTCTGGCGCGTTTCGAGGAACTGTCGTCGCACGAATACCAAAAGCGCAACGAAACGCAGGAAATTTTTATCCCGGTGGCAGATCGTCTCGGCGACAGCGTGATCGAAATGAAAAACGTGAGCAAAGGTTACGGCGACCGCTTGCTGATCGACAAGGCGAACTTTGCCATTCCGCCCGGCGCCATTGTCGGCATCATCGGCCCCAACGGCGCGGGTAAATCCACGCTGTTCCGCATGATCATGGGCCGCGAAAAACCCGACAGCGGCGAAGTGGTCATCGGCTCGACGGTGCAACTCGCGGTGGTCGATCAGAATCGCGATGCGCTGCCCAACGACAAAACGGCGTGGGAAGCGATTTCCGGCGGGCTCGATATTATCAACGTCGGTAAATTCGAAATGCCATCGCGTGCGTATTTGGGGCGCTTCAATTTCAAAGGCCCCGATCAGCAGAAAATGGTGGGCAATCTGTCGGGCGGTGAGCGTGGCCGGTTACATCTGGCAAAAACCTTGATCACCGGCGCAAACGTTTTGTTGCT
Source organism: Burkholderiales bacterium (assembly GCA_040081205.1). Taxonomy (GTDB): domain Bacteria; phylum Pseudomonadota; class Gammaproteobacteria; order Burkholderiales; family SG8-41; genus UBA5216. The sequence goes on from JBEBHE010000105.1 coordinate 7,116, forward strand.
CGATGAACCGTCGAACGATCTCGATGTCGAAACCCTGCGTGCGTTGGAAGATGCGCTGCTCGAATTCGCGGGTTGCGTGTTGGTGATCTCGCATGATCGATGGTTTCTGGATCGTATTGCCACGCACATCCTCGCGTTTGAAGGTGACTCGCAGCTGGTGTTCTTCAACGGCAACTATCAGGAATACGAAGCCGACAAGAAAAAGCGCCTGGGTGAAGAAGGTGCGCGGCCCAAACGGTTGCGCTACAAGGCGCTGAAGTCGTAGCGGATTAATATTTGTAACTATTTGTTTTTAAGGTTATTTTTGTAAAGCACGACCCGTTCGTTTTTCTCCAAAGCCGGCGTGTTCGTAAGGTTGTGTTTGCGCGTTACGCGGTGATGCGTTAAACAAGCGGGTCCGATTACAAAAACCTCAACGCAAAAGCCAATGTCTACACTATCAAAAACTGCGGTATGGCTGGTGAGTCTTGCGGCGCTCGGCGGCAGCGGCTATTGGGGCTATCAGAAATGGTTTGCAACGCCAGCCGAATCATCCGCATCCGCTACCGATGCAAAGGGTGACGCCAAGGACGCCCAGGGCAAAAGCGTCAAAGATGCCAAAAGCAAAGGCAAGGGCGGACGCCCGGTGGCGCCGGTGGCGGTGGCGCTCGCGCGCAGCGGCAACGTTAACGTTTATCTCAACGGGCTGGGCACGGTAACACCGCTGCGCACCGTGACCGTACGCAGCCGCGTTGACGGGCAGTTGATGCGCGTGTTGTTTAAAGAAGGGCAAGTGGTGAAAGAAGGCGAATTGCTCGCGGAAATCGATGCGCGATCATTTCAGGCGCAACTGTTGCAGGCGGAGGGACAGATGCAGCGCGATCAGGCCTTGCTCGCCAATGCGCGCGTCGATCTGGAACGGTATCGTGTGCTGCTTAAGCAGGATTCCATTGCCGAACAGCAAGTCAGCAGCCAGGAAGCCCTGGTGCGTCAACTCGAAGGCACGGTGAAGGTTGATCAGGGGCAGGTGGATAACGCGCGGCTGCAATTGAGCTACACGCGCGTGACTGCGCCGATTCCCGGCCAACTCGGCTTGCGGCAGGTGGATCAGGGCAACATCGTGCGTTCGGGCGACGCCACCGGCATCGTGGTGATCACGCAAACCAAACCGATCACGGTGTTGTTCACGATTCCGCAGGACAGTCTGCAAACGGTGTTGAAACGACTGAAATCCGGCGAAAAAATTCCGGTGGAAGCGTATGACCGTGAGCAAAAAGTTCGTCTCGCCGCGGGCCGGCTGCTCACGGCGGATAACCAGATTGATACCACTACCGGCACCATCAAGCTGAAGGCGGAATTTCCAAACGATGAGAATTTGCTGTTCCCGAACCAGTTCGTCAACATACGCATGCTGGTCGATACGCGCGAGGATGCCGTCACCGTACCAGCTTCGGCGATACAGCGCGGCGCGCAGGGCTTGTTTGTATATGTGGTGAACGAAGATCAAACGGTGTCGCTGCGCGCGGTTAAAACCGGTGTGACCGAAGGCACGCGCATCGAAGTTGAATCGGGCGTGAAGCCGCGCGAAAGAGTGGTGATCGACGGCATGGACCGGCTGCGCGACGGCATGAAGGTTGAAATCGCCGAGCGGCGTGTGTTGGAAGGTGACGGTAAAGGCAAAGGTAAAGGCAAAGGGAAAGGTAAGGGCAAAGGTGGTGAAAGCGCCGATGCCGCCAAGGGTGACACTAAGGTTGACGCCAAAGGCGATGCGGCAAAGAGTGATGCGGTAAAAAGCGAAACCAAGGGTGATGGCGCAAGTACTGCGGCGGATCGCCCACGCAGCAAGAAACCACCTGCCGACGGTACGGCGGCCGAAGCGCCGAAGGACGGCGCACCCGCAGCCGATGCAGCAAAACCCGATGCCGGCAGTGCCGACGCCCCCAAAGGCGAGGGCCGCAAAAAGGGCGATGGTAGCCGGCGCAAGAAGAAGGACGCTGAAGCGGCCGCGCAATAAATGGCGATGTGTGAAACACAGCCCTCTGTGATGCCTGTGACGCCTAAACTAAAGCCGGTAACGCTGACATGAATCCGTCCCGCCTGTTTATCCTGCGTCCGGTGGCGACTTCGCTGCTGATGGTGGCGATCATGCTGTCGGGCATCATCGCTTACCGGCTGCTGCCGATTTCTGCGCTGCCGCAGGTCGATTATCCGACGATACAGGTGGTGACGTTTTATCCGGGCGCGAGTCCGGAGGTGATCGCGTCGTCGATCACTGCACCGCTGGAACGGCAGTTCGGACAGATGCCCGGACTGCGGCAGATGTCGTCCACCAGCTCCGGCGGCGCGTCGGTGGTGACGCTGCAATTCACGCTGGAACTGGAACTGGATTCTGCCGAGCAGGGCGTGCAGGCCGCGATCAATGCGGGTGCGAATCTGATGCCCGCCGATCTGCCCGCGCCGCCGGTGTACAGCAAAGTGAATCCGGCTGACGCGCCGATACTCACCCTGGGCATCACCTCGAAAACCTTACCGATGACGCAGGTGCAGAATCTCGCCGACACGCGTGTCGCGCAAAAAATTTCGCAGGTAACCGGCGTCGGACTGGTAACGCTTTCCGGCGGTCAACGTCCCGCGGTGCGCGTGCAGGCAAATCCGTCGGCGCTGGCAGCGGATGGTTTGAGTCTGGAAGACGTGCGGCAGGCGGTAGCGTCCGCGAATGTGAATGCGGCCAAGGGCAGCTTCGATGGCCCGGAGCGCGCCTACACCATCGATGCTAACGATCAACTGAAATCGGCGGATGAATACCGTAAAGTGGTAGTGGCGTATCGCAACGGCGCGCCGGTGTATCTGTCGGATGTCGCGGAAGTGGTCGATGCCGCGGAGAACAATCGCCTCGCGGCATGGATGAACGACACGCCGGCGATTATCATGAATATTCAACGCCAGCCTGGCGCCAACGTGATCGAGGTGGTCAATCGTATCAAGGCGTTGCTGCCGCAGTTGCAGGGCGCGCTGCCGGCGTCGGTGGATGTGGCGGTGCTGACCGACCGCACCGTGACCATCCGCGCGTCGGTAAAAGATGTGCAGTTTGAATTGCTGCTGTCGGTGGCGCTGGTGGTGATGGTGATTTTTGTTTTTCTGCGTAACGTGTCGGCAACGATAATCCCCAGTATCGCGGTACCGCTGTCGCTGGTGGGCACCTTCGGCGTGATGTATCTCGCCGGGTTCAGCATCAACAATCTGACGCTGATGGCGCTCACCATCGCTACCGGCTTCGTGGTCGATGACGCGATTGTGATGATCGAAAATATTTCGCGCTATATCGAAGAAGGCGAAACGCCGATGGCCGCCGCGCTGAAAGGCTCGAAACAAATCGGCTTCACCATTATTTCGCTGACGTTTTCGCTGATCGCGGTATTGATTCCGCTGCTATTCATGGGTGATGTGGTGGGCCGATTGTTCCGTGAGTTTGCGATCACGCTCGCGGTATCGATTTTGATTTCCGCCGTGGTGTCGCTGACACTGACGCCGATGATGTGCGCGCGCTTGTTGCGCCACACGCCGGTAGCGGAGCAGAGCGCGTTCTACCGCAAGACCGGGCAGTGGTTCGACGACATTATCGCGGGCTATGGCCGCATGCTGACATGGGTGCTCGACCGGCAGGCTTCCACGCTGGTTGTTGCCATTGGCACACTGGTATTGGCGGTTGTATTGTATATATTTGTTTCTAAAGGATTTTTTCCAATACAGGATACCGGCGTGATTCAGGGCGTGTCGGACGCGGAGCAAACGGTGTCGTTCGGCGCGATGGCCGAGCGGCAACAATTGCTGGCGCAAAAAATTCTTGAAGACCCGGCGGTGGAAAGCCTGTCGTCGTTTATCGGCGTCGATGGTTCGAATGCCACGCTGAACAGCGGCCGCATGCTGATCAATCTGAAACCGCACGGACAGCGCCCGCACGCGACCGTAGTGATCCGGCGCTTGCAGGAGCGCACCGCCAAGCTCGAAGGCATCACGCTGTACATGCAGCCGGTGCAGGACTTGACCATCGAGGATCGCGTGAGCCGCACGCAATTCCAGTTCACGCTCGACACCGCGAAAATCGAGGAACTCGGCATCTGGGTGCCACGGTTGGTGGAGCGATTAAGTCAACTGCGCGAAGTCACCGATGTGACCAGCGATTTGCAGAATCAGGGTTTGCAGGCATACCTTGAAATCGACCGCGACACCGCGGCGCGCCTGGGCGTGACGCCGGCGTCGATCAACACCGCGCTCTACAACGCATTCGGCCAGCGCTTGATCTCGACGATTTTCACGCAGACCAGCCAGTACCGCGTGGTGCTCGAAGTCAAACCGGAGTTTCGCATCGGCCCGCAGGCGTTGTCCGAGATTTACGTGCCGGGCGCGGGCGGCACGCAGGTAAGGTTGTCCACGGTGACGCGGCTGCTGGAAAAACCCGCCACGCTCGCCATCAACCATATCGGCAATTTTCCGTCGGCGACGATTTCGTTCAACTTGGCACAAGGTGTGGCGCTGGGCGATGCGGTGAAAGCCATCGAAGCCGCCGAAAAAGAAATCGGCCTGCCGCCCAGCGTGCGCACGAGTTTTCAGGGCGCGGCGCTGGCGTTTCGCGCTTCCCTCACCAACACGCTGCTGCTGATCCTGGCGGCCATTGTCACCATGTATATCGTGCTGGGCGTGCTGTATGAAAGTTACATTCACCCAGTGACGATTTTGTCCACGCTGCCGTCGGCGGGCGTCGGCGCGCTGCTGGCGCTGTTTGTGGCGCGCATGGATTTGGGCATCATCGGCATCATCGGCATCATATTGCTGATCGGTATTGTGAAGAAAAACGCGATCATGATGATCGACTTCGCGCTCGATGCGGAGCGTAACGAAGGCAAAGCACCGCGCGAGGCGATCTTTCAGGCGTGCCTGCTGCGCTTCAGGCCGATCATGATGACGACCCTATGCGCGCTGCTGGGCGCGCTGCCGCTGATGCTCTCCACCGGCGTCGGCTCGGAACTGCGCCAACCGCTGGGCATCACCATGGTGGGCGGGCTGATTGTGAGCCAGGTGCTGACGCTATTTACCACGCCGGTGATTTATCTCGCGTTCGACCGTCTCGCGCAGCGTTACCGCACGAAGCATCCGGATCCGGCGGAAGAAATCGAGGGGACGGGCTGATGAATTTCTCCGAGCCGTTTGTCCGCCGCCCTGTCGCCACCACGCTGCTCACGCTGGGCCTGGTGATCGCGGGCGCGATTGCGTTCAAGCTGTTGCCGGTGGCGCCGCTGCCGCAGGTGGATTTTCCGACGATCTCGGTGTCCGCCTCGTTGCCCGGCGCGAGTCCGGAGACGATGGCGGCCACTGTCGCCACGCCGCTCGAACGTGCACTCGGCAAGATCGCCGGTGTCACTGAGATTACCTCGTCGAGTTCGCTCGGCAATACGCGCGTGACCTTGCAGTTCGATTTAAGCCGCGATATCGACGGCGCGGCGCGCGAAGTGCAGGCGGCGATCAACGCCTCGCGCTCGGAACTGCCGAGCAGTCTGCCGCGCAATCCGACGTATCGCAAAATCAATCCGGCGGATGCGCCGGTGATGATTATTGCGCTCACTTCCGAGACGTTTGATCGCGGCCAGATGTACGATATTTCCACTACCTTGCTCGGCGAGAAATTGTCGCAGGTGAAGGGCATCGGGCAAGTAACGGTGAGCGGCAGTTCACTGCCTGCGGTGCGCGTCGAGGCCAACCCGGCGGCACTGAACAAATACGGCATCGGGCTCGATGAAGTGCGCACCACCATCAATAACAACAACGCCAATCGTCCCAAGGGCGTGGTCGAAGAAGGCGACAAGCAGTGGCAGATTTACGCCAACGACCAGTCGCTGACGGCGGCGGATTACGCGCCGCTGATTGTGGCGTATCGCAACGGCGCACCGGTGCGGTTGTCGGATATCGCGGAAGTCGTCGATTCCGTGCAGGACCTGCGCAACGCCGGCATTTCCAACGGCAAGCCCGCGGTGCTGGTGATTCTGTACCGTCAGCCGGGCGCCAATATCATTGAGACCGCCGACCGCGTGCGCGCGGTGCTGCCGCAATTGCAGGCGTCGATTCCGGCGGCGATAGAACTCAATGTGGTGATGGAGCGCACCACCACCATTCGCGCGTCGCTCGCCGAAATCGAACGCACGCTGCTGATTTCGATGGGCCTGGTGATCATGGTGGTGTTTATTTTTCTGCGCAACTGGCGCGCCACGCTGATACC
>JBEBHE010000106.1:0-13362 GCA_040081205.1 Burkholderiales bacterium
TTTTTCAGAGGGCGGCACGCTGTCTTCCAAATCGAGCTGAACGACATCCGCGCCGCGCGTGTGCGCTTTATCGACGTACTTCTCGACGTTGGCCGGACAATACATCAGCGAGCGCCAGACGGGTAGTTCGCGTTTCATGATTGTTGCTCCTCTGTGCGAAAAGGGTTTATCCGTTTGATTTTTTACGCTGAGGGCCCGCGTAAATCACATTGGCATCGGCCAGCGATTGTATATCGGCATCGCTCAATCCCAGGCCGCTGAGAATTTCGGCGTTGTGCTCGCCCAATTTCGGCGCTGGTGCGCGTACTGCGCCGGGCGTGCCGGACATTTTGGGCACCACGCTGTGCATCGGGATCATGCCCATTTCATCGTCCGGATACTCGGCGACAATTTCACGCGCCAGCACGTGCGGGTCTTGCACGAATTGCGCGATGTCGTAGACCGGGCCGACGGTGACTTCATGCTTGTCAAAGAACGCCATGTTTTCCGCCTGCGTCATCTTGCCCATGAAATTACCAATGATGGCATCGAGTTCATGCGCATGTTTGACGCGCTCGGCGTTGGTTTTGTAGCGCGGGTTTTCCAGCAAATCTGCGCGGCTGATAGCCACGAACAATCGTTCGGTCATGGATTGTGTGGACGCAGATAGACTGACCCATTTGTCGTCTTGGGTGCGATATACGTTGCGCGGCGCTGCGGTGGTGGAGCGGCTGCCGGTGCGCTCGCGTAGCTTGCCGCCGGCTTTGTAAGCTGCCGCCTGCGGTCCCATGAACGTGAACAGGGGTTCGAGCAGCGACACATCAATGATTTGTCCCAGACCGCCGCTGACCTCAACATTGCGCAGCGCCGTCATTACTGCGAACGCGCCGTAAGCGCCTGCGGTGCAATCGGCCAGTTGATTCGGCGGCAACACCGGTTCACGGTCAGCAAATCCGTTGAGCGTGGCAAAGCCCGACATGCCCTCGGCCAGTGTGCCGAAGCCGGGCTTATGTTTATACGGGCCGGTTTGCCCCCAGCCGGTGACGCGCACGATGACGAGCTTGGGATTGCGTGCCAGCAGCACGTCCGGGCCAAGCCCCATTTTTTCCAGCGTGCCGGGGCGGAAGTTTTCGATGAATACCTGAGCACTTTCCACCAGCCGGAGCAACAAATCCCTGGCCTCCGGTTTGCGCAGATTGAGGCATACACTTTTCTTGTTGCGTGCGTACACCTTCCAGTTGGCCGCGATGCCGCCGACCAGCCAGTCGCGCAGCGCATCGCCTTCGGGCGTTTCGATTTTGACGACTTCAGCGCCAAAGTCGGCGAGCAGCAGACTCACCATATTGCCTGCGACCACGCGCGACAGGTCGAGCACACGCACGCCGTCGAGCGGGCACTTGGCGTCGCGTGCAAATTGCTTTTGCGGTAGTCCGGGCAGGTCGATCATGCGGGAAACGGAACGGGCTACTCCGGCTGAATGTTCGCGTCGCGCGCTACCTGCCGCCAGCGCGTGATTTCGTTCGACACGAATTTTGTCAATTGCTCGCGCGACATCACGGTCGGCTCTGCACCCTCGGCGGCGAAGCGCTGTTTTAGCTCCGGCGATTGCAGCGCTTTGGTCAGTTCAGTGGCGAGGCGGCCGATAATATCCAAGGGCGTTTTGGCAGGCGCCGCGATACCCCACCAGAATTCCGCGGCGTAGCCGGGCACGCCAGATTCGGCGATGGTAGGCATTTCCGGCATGAAAGACGAACGCTTTTCGCTGCCCACTGCAAGGGCTTTCAGTCGCCCCGCCTGCACTTGGGTTAGCGCCGAGGGCAGGCTGGTCATCACCAGTTGCGTGTGTCCGCCCATCAAATCGGTGAGTGCGGGCGCCACGCCTTTGTATGGCACATGCACGATATTAATAGCGGCCATTTTACGAAACAGTTCGCTGGCAAGATGATTGTGGCCGCCGGTGCCGGTGGAGCCGTAATTGATGTGACCCGGCCGCGCTTTGGCGAGCGCCACCAGTTCTTTGATGTTCTTTACCGGCAGCGTCGGATGAACCACTGCCAGCAATGGTCCGCGTGCCATCATGCCGACATAGATGAAATCGTTCAGCGCGTCGTAGGGCATTTTGTTGCGCATGGCCGTGTTGGCGACAAACGATGCCTGCACATTGACGATGCTGTAGCCATCGGGCGGTGACTTGGCGACGTTGTCAGCGCCGATCATGCCGCCCGCGCCCGCGCGATTGTCGATCACCACGGCTTGTCCGAGGCCGGGACTCATTACCTGCGCAGTGATGCGCGACAACACATCGTTACTGCCGCCCGGCGGATATGGCACGACGAAGCGTATTGGTTTCGCTGGATACGATTGCGCCCACGCCGCCGCAACAGACGAGCATAAAAATATCAATAAAAACAAATATTTAATATATTTCTTCATGGTGAGATGCGACAGGGCGCAAGCAGGATGAAAAGCGTGGCAGCCATCTGCATCCAACCTTACCAGCTACACAACGGCGCGTCCAACAGGGTGTAGCCGCGCGCGCCGTTGTTTCTACATCGAGCTGCCGAGTTGTTTTTCGATGACGCGCGCTTCGTTTTTGAGCAGTGCGGCGATCTCAATCACACGCTTTTCGGTCATGCGGCTGGAAATGGTGGATACCGACAGCGCGGCGAATGCGATACCCGATTGATTGCGTATCGAATGGCCGACGGAGCGCACGCCTGCCAGCGTGGGCGCTTCACGCATCGAGTAGCCGAGCTTTTGCGCTTTACGTGCCTGCGTTAACAACGTAGCGCTGGAAACGCCATATTCCTCATAGCGCGGCTGGTTGCTGGTGACGATAGCCTGAATTTCTTCTTCGGGCAGCGCCGCGACGATGGCGAGGCTGCCGGTGCCCACGCCGAGTGGACGGCGCATGCCGATGTCGAGCGTGAAGGTTTTGATCGGAAACGTGCCTTCGTGACGGTCAATGCACACGGCGTCGAGCCCGCTGCGCTGTGTGAGAAATACCGTGTCGCCGGTGGCCTCGGCAATGCGCACCATGCCGGGATGAGAAATTTCGCGCAGGTTAAATCGCGGCGCGGCGGTGAGTCCCAACTCGAAGGCCATGGAACCGAGGTAATAGCGATGCGTCTCGGCGTCCTGCTGCACCATGCCCTCATGCGCGAGGCATTTCAGCATGCGATGCACGGTGGGGCGTTGCAGGCTGGTGCGCGTGGCGAGATCCAGCAGGCGTGACCCGGCGCGATTATGCGCGGCGATTTCACGCAACAGCAGCAGTGCGCGTTCTATACTTTGCGTGCCGGTGAGCCGGCCGGCTTCGTCGGAAGATTTTCTGGGCATGATGATATAATAGTCCGAATTGTGACAATTGAACTTGAAGTCCACTATTATAACTCCTATTGCAAGAACAGGGCGGGTAGACTGGTTTTCGAGTCATAATAATGCGTTAATTTACCCATTGAGTCCGTTAAATGGACAATCTTTCTTAAACGGAAAAACTGTTTTTCCGGCTACTTCTGGAGCAATCACATGACCGATCTTTCCACCGGCAATTCAAACAAAGCCACTCAACCGTCCTCGGCGGGCGCGCGTTTTCGCGCTGCCGTCGCTGCCGAAAAGCCGCTGCAAATCGCCGGCACCATAAATGCCTATGCCGCACGTATGGCGGAGCGCACCGGTTTCAAAGCCATTTATCTGTCGGGCGGCGGCGTGGCGGCCGGTTCGTTGGGTTTGCCCGATCTGGGCATCAGCACCCTCGAAGATGTGTTGACCGACGTACGGCGTATTACCGACGTGTGTTCGCTGCCGCTGCTGGTGGATGTGGATACCGGCTGGGGCGGCGCTTTCAACATTGCGCGCGCGGTGAAATCGCTGATCAAGTTTGGCGCGGGCGCGATGCATATCGAAGATCAGGTACAGCAAAAGCGCTGCGGTCATCGTCCCAACAAAGAGATCGTCAGCAAGGATGAAATGGTCGATCGTATTAAAGCCGCGATGGACGCGAAGACCGACAGCAATTTTGTGGTGATTGCGCGTACCGATTCACTGGCTGTTGAGGGTCTGCAAGCGTCGATTGATCGTGCGTGTGCCTGTGTGGAAGCGGGCGCGGACATGATTTTCCCCGAGGCGATTACCGAATTGCCGATGTACAAGCAATTTGCCGACGCGGTGAAAGTGCCGATCCTCGCCAACATTACTGAATTTGGGCAGACGCCGTTGTTCTCCACCGAAGAGTTAGCGAGTGCCAATGTGGCGATGGCGCTGTACCCGTTGTCGGGCTGGCGTGCCGCCAATGCCGCGACGCTAAAGGTCTTTCAGGCATTGCGCAAAGACGGTCATCAGAAAAACGTTGTGGATTTAATGCAGACACGCAACGATCTTTACGACTACCTGGATTACCATTCGTTTGAAGGCAAGCTCGACGCATTGTTTGCGCAAAGCAAGAAAAAATAATCTGCGGGGAGCGACGGTGCACGACAAGAACCACAGAAAATGGATGTGCATACTGTGTGCGTTTGTGTACGACGAAGCACTCGGCATACCGGACGAAGGCATCGCGCCCGGCACGCGCTGGGAAGACGTGCCGGACGATTGGACATGCCCGCACTGCTCGGCGACCAAAGCCGATTTTGAGATGGTGGTGATAAGTCAATAAAGCCATCGCCAACGCCCTGTAATTCGAAAAATCCCTTGTAAATCCGGTATTTCCGATTTGTCCGGCGAGGGCGGTACGGTTAAAATAACCACCCCTTTTGCCGTGCTCCGCCCGCCGCGAAGCGTATGAAATGCAACTTTACGCCATAGGCCTGAATCACCAGACAGCGCCGCTGAACGTGCGCGAGCAGGTGGTTTTTCACGCCGAGCGTTTGGTGGGCGCGTTGAACGATCTGGTGGCGCGGCGGCCGGTGCAGGAAGCGGCGATCATTTCCACCTGCAATCGCACCGAAATTTATTGCCACGCCGACGAGCCGCGTGCGGCTGTTGAGTGGATGGCGGCTTACCATCAGCTTAAACCGGCGCAGATTGAACCATATCTTTACAAACTGCCGCAGGAACGCGCGGTCAAGCACGCGTTTCGCGTCGCCAGCGGACTGGATTCGATGGTGGTCGGCGAGCCGCAGATTCTGGGCCAGTTCAAGGACGCGGTGCGCGCTGCGGAAACCGCCGGCACTCTGGGACTGCTGCTCAACAAATTGTTTCAACGCACGTTCGCCGTGGCGAAAAGCGTGCGCACCGAAACCGCCATCGGTGCCAGCACGGTGTCGATGGCCTCTGCCGCCGTGCAACTCGCCGGGCGTATTTATCCCAGCATCGCCGAGCAGTCGATTTTGTTCATCGGCGCGGGGGAAATGGTTGAATTGTGCGCCAGCCATTTTGCGGCGCATCACCCGAAGCGCATGACCTTTGCCAATCGAACCGATGTGCGCGCGCAGCATTTGGCCGATCGTTTTTTGGGGCGGGTGATTTCGCTGAATGATGTGCCGTTGCAGCTGGCGCTGCACGATATCGTGGTGTGCTGCACTGCGAGTCCGCTGCCGATCATCGGCAAAGGCATCGTCGAGAGCGCTCTGGCCGCGCGCAAACATCGTCCAATGATGATGTTCGATCTGGCGGTGCCGCGTGATGTCGAAGGCGAAGTCGGCAAGCTGGACGACGTGTTTTTGTACACGGTCGATGACCTCGGCAAGATTGCCGGCGCGGGCCTGGCGCAGCGTCAAAATGCCGTGCAACAGGCCGAAGTCATTATCGAAAATCAGGTCACCGATTTCATGCATTGGCTGGGTAATCGGGAACTGGTGCCGACGATACGCGCGTTGCGCGATACCGCCGAACGCGCGCGCCGCAATGAAGTCGAGCGCGCGCTGCGAAAACTGAACACCGGTGAAGATCCGCAACGCGTGATTGAGGCGCTGTCGCAGGCGCTGACCAATAAACTGATTCATCCTCCGACGCATGCGCTGAACCACGCCAGTGAAGCAGAGCGTGCCGAGCTCGCGGCGTTGCTCACGCGGCTCTATCAAATTCCGCGGCAAGACTAAGGGTTTCTGATGAAGCAAAGCATCGCCGCAAAACTCGCGCAGCTGTCGAGGCGGCTTGAGGAAATCAACCGCACGCTGAGTTCGGAGAACGTCACCAACAACATGGACAATTACCGCAAGCTCACGCGCGAAAGCGCGGAGATTGAGCCGGTGGTTGCGCTATATCGCGATTACGAAAAAAGCGAGGGCGATCTCAAGGCCGCCGAGGAAATGGCCGCCGATCCCGAAATGCGTGAGTTTGCCGACGCGGAAAAAACCGAAATTCGCGCGAAGCTGGAGCAGCTGGAAAGTGATTTGCAAAAACAATTGTTGCCGCGTGACCCCAACGACGATAACAATATTTTTCTGGAGGTGCGCGCCGGCACCGGTGGCGACGAAGCGGCGTTGTTCGCGGGCGAACTGTTTCGCATGTATTGCCGCTACGCCGAGCGCAATCGCTGGCAGGTCGAAATCATGTCGCAGAATGCGTCCGATCTGGGCGGCTATCGGGAAGTCATCGCGAAAGTTATCGGCCGCGGGGCTTATTCCAAACTCAAATTCGAATCGGGTGCGCATCGCGTGCAGCGTGTGCCGGCGACTGAAACGCAGGGACGGGTGCATACCTCGGCTTGCACCGTGGCGATATTGGCGGAAGTCGCGGATGTGAGCGATGTGGTGCTGAACCCGGCTGATCTGAAGATCGATACCTTTCGCGCGTCGGGCGCGGGCGGGCAGCACATCAATAAAACCGATTCCGCGATTCGCATTACGCATTTGCCCACCGGCACCGTGGTCGAGTGTCAGGATGATCGTTCGCAGCACAAAAATCGCGCGCGCGCGATGTCCGTGCTTGCCGCGCGTATCAAAGACAAACAGGTGCGCGAACAAAATTCCAAGATTGCCGCCGAACGTAAATCGTTGGTGGGCAGCGGCGACCGCTCTGAACGTATCCGCACCTACAATTTTCCGCAGGGGCGCGTCACGGATCATCGCATCAATCTCACGCTCTATAAAATCGCGCAGGTGATGGACGGTGATCTCGATGACATCACTGGCGCGCTGGCTGCCGAGCATCAGGCAGAGCAACTGGCGCAACTCGCCGAAGAAATGCAGCCGGCGTAGGCTCGCCGCTACGTCATGAGACGATGGCCGCCGTCTACGCATTGATTGCCGCGGCCCTGTTCGCCGCCGCATTGGTCACCACGCAGTTCGGACTGCGCCATATGGATGGATTGGCGGGCGCGAAAATCAGTGTTCCATCAGCAACGGCGCTGCTGTGGTTGTTGTTTCCGCTGCGCGAGTTTGGCGGTTTTGATGGTTGGAATGCACAGGGCGCAGGCGTATTTTTGGCGCTCGGTATTTTCTTTCCGGTCGCGGTGACACTGCTTGCTTATGAAGCCAACCGGCGTATGGGGCCGACCATCGCGGGGGCTATCGGGAGTACCGCGCCGTTGTTCGCGGTGCTGGGCGCCATGCTGTTTTTGGGCGAGACACTGGGCCTATCGCAAATTGCGGCGACACTGGCTATCGCAGCGGGATCCTCCGTGCTGGTGTGGCGCAGCGGCGCCGGCGGCGAACTTCAGAAGGGCTCCGTCTTTGTATCCTGGGTAGCATGGTTCGCGGCGGCGTTGCGGGCGCTGGCGCAGGTGATCGCGAAAGCCGGCTTGTTGCTATGGCCCAATCCCTATGCCGCGGCGTTGCTCGGCTATTCGGTGTCGGCGGTTGTAATCTGGATTATCGCAGCGTTCAGCCGTCGCCCGGAGGCGCGCACGTATACGCGGCAGGGCATCATGTGGTTCGCGCTGACGGGCCTGTTCAACTGTAGTGCGGTACTCGCGCTCTACGCCGCGCTTGAAGTCGGCACGGTGAATATTGTGTCGCCTATCGCGGCAACGTATCCGCTGTTTACATTGGTGCTCAACACCATCATCTTGCGTGAAGAGCGCCTGAGCGCACGCTTGATCGGCGGTGTGGCGCTGATGGTGGGTGGCGTGGTGGTATTATTGGTTTTATAAATATTGTTTAAAAACAAGTATTTATGATAAGTATCGCCGATATGATGCGTGCGAGTGGCATCGACGCCGTTGATGCGCGTGTGTTGTTGCGCACGACGCTGGGCGTGAACGATGCGTATCTTGTCGCGCATGCCGCTGATGAAATATCAGCCCAGCACGAAGCGCATTTTTGCGCGCTTGCGGCACGGCGGTTGGCGGGTGAGCCTGTCGCCTATATCGTTGGCGAGCGCGAGTTTTATGATTATGTTTTCAGGGTCACGCCGGCAGTGCTGATTCCGCGCCCGGAAACCGAGTTGCTGGTTGAGCTTGCGCTGGAGCGCAAACCGGAACGCGTGCTTGATCTGGGCACCGGCAGCGGCTGTATCGCGATCAGCATCGCGCTCGCGCAGCCTGCCGCGCAGGTGATTGCGCTTGATCAATCCGAGCCCGCGCTCGCGGTTGCGCGAGAGAATGCCGTGCGGCTGAATGCGCGTAACGTGATGTTTCAACCGGGCGACTGGTTTGATGCCGTGCCACATCAACGCTTCGATCTGATCGTATCGAACCCGCCGTATGTTGCGGCAGGCGATGCGCACCTTGCGCAAGGCGATCTGCGCTTTGAGCCGGCGTCCGCACTGGCGGCAGGCGCGGATGGCCTCGCTGATATTCGTGTCATCGTCGCCGGCGCGCGCGCGCATCTCGCGTCTGGTGGTTGGTTGTTGTTCGAACACGGCTACGATCAGGCGCTGCATTGCCGCGAACTGCTGTTGCAAGCCGGATTTGGCGAGGTGCAATCGTGGCGCGATCTTGCGGGTATCGAGCGCGTGAGCGGCGGACGCGCCGTGTCGTTATAATGAGTTCGATAAGAAAGTTCCGGGAGAAAATCATTGTGCGTCACATTTTGAAAACCCTGTTACTGCTGGCGGCCGCCGCTGCGTCACCTGCGTTTGCGCAGATTGCGGATGCGTATCCAGGTCGTCCGGTACGTTTTCTGGTGCCGTTCGCGGCGGGAGGCGCGGTTGATATTTTGAGCCGCGCGGTTGGGCAAAAACTCGGCGAGATGTGGGGCCAGCAGGTGGTGATCGACAACCGCGCTGGCGCCGGCGGCAATATTGGCGCCGAACTCGCGGCGCGTGCAGTTCCCGACGGATACACGGTTCTGCTCGGCGACGCAGCGCATGCGAACGCCGTGACGCTATATCGCAAACTTTCGTACGACTTCGTGAAGGATTTCTCGCCGGTGACACTGGCAGCGATCACGCCACTCGTGGTGGTTACGCATCCTTCGTTGCCGGTGAAGACCACGCGCGATTTGATCCAGCTTGCGCGCGCCTCGAAAGAGCCGCTGATCCTGGGTACCGGCGGCAACGGCAGCGCGACGCATCTGGGCGCGGAGCTGTTGATGTCGACTGCCGGCATTAAATTCACCAAGGTGCCGTATAAAAGCGTGCCGCCGGCGCTGCCTGATCTCATCAGCGGCCAGCTCGCGTTGATGTTTCTGCCCGCACCGGTGGCGATGCCGCATGTGCGCGAGAAAAAAATCATCGCCATCGCGGTCACCGGCGCGCAACGCTCGGCAGCTTATGCGGGCGTCCCGGCCGTATCGGAGACGCTGCCGGGCTTTGAGGCCAACACGTGGTACGGCATGATGGTGCCGGCAAAAACACCACAACCGATCATCGACCGGTTGCATCGCGACATCACCGTGGTGCTGAAAATGCCGGATGTGCGCGAGCGCCTGTCGGGGCTGGGCAGCGCGTTAATCGGCAATTCGCCCGCCGAATTCGCAGCTCACATCCGCAGCGAAATAGACAAGTGGGGTAAAGTTATCCGTACCGCAGGCATTACCGTCGAATAGATTCGTTAAATGCCGTGCGCAGCGCCGCCGTCCACGTGCCACGCTGCGCCGGACACGAAACTGGTACGCGCCGAGGCAAGGAAGGTGACCACATCGGCAACTTCTTCGGGGCGCCCCATGCGGCCCAGCGGCAATTCGTCCAGGCGTTTCCTGCGGATTTCGGCTTCGGGCTTGCCGCTGATGGCCGAAAGTTTGGCCATCGTCTCATCCTGCCGGTCAGTGTCAATGATGTGCGGTACCACGGCATTCACGAGGATGTTGTCGCGCGCGAGCGCGCGAGAGAGCGATTTGGTGAGATTGAGTACCGCCGCATTATTTACGCCCACCGGTATGGTAATTGCGCCGCCTTCGCGCCCGGCCACGCCGGCGAGATTGATGATCTTGCCTGAACGGCGCGACTTCATATGCGGCACGACGTAGCGCAGGCAACGCACGTAGAGATTGAGTTTTTCCTCGAACACAATGCTCCAGCGTTCCTCGGTCAGCGAAGTAAAATCCGCAGGGTTTACCGTTCCCGCGCAATTAACGTGGATATCGATATGGCCAAAAGCCTTGATCGTTGCCTCAACCATCGCGCGCGCATCGTCATCCCGTTCGAGATCGGCGCTGACGCAGCACACGTCGCCGCCGGTTTCCCTGGCGAGTTCAGCACGCGTCGTTTCGAGCCGTGCCGCGTCGCGCGCTACCAGCATGACGCGGGCGCCCTCGCGCAACAATGATGTGGCGATGGCGCGGCCTACGCCGCGGCTTCCGCCGGTGACGATGGCGGATTTTCCGGTGAGTCCTAAGTCCATATTTTCCTCATCGTCATGTGGTGATAATGCCGGGTGGGCTTCGCGTTACGTGCGGAGATTGTGCAAATGCGGCGACTGATTCTACACTAGCGACCTAACCCGGAATCCTTGCGGCTCCGGTAATAATAGGGGGAGGCGTCATGCGGTTTTTTTCCAACTGGGTTGCCGTACTTGTGCTGCTTGCCTTGGCGCCGCTGGCCGTTGCACAGGACTATCCGGTGCGTGCGGTGCGTATCATTACGCCCTATGCGCCGGGCGGATCCGCCGACGTGTTGACGCGAATTGCCAGCCAGCAGCTGACAGCGCGCTGGGGGCAAAGCGTGGTTGTCGACAACCGTGCTGGCGCCAGCGGTAATATTGGCGCGGAGCTCGGCGCGCGTGCGGCGCCCGATGGCTACACACTGCTGGTCGCGGGCGCACCCCACGCGATTAATATGAGCTTGTTCAAGAAACTGCAGTACAACCTTGAAAAGGATTACGCGCATATCAGTCCGATCGCGACCTTTCCCGCGATTGTGGTGGTGCATCCTTCGCTGCCGGTGAAAACCGTGAAGGACCTGGTGGCGCTTGCCAAGGCGCGTCCGGGCGAGCTCAATTTTGCGTCGCCTAACAACGGTTCGCCCAATCATCTGGTCATTGAACTCGTCAAATCCATGGCAAAGGTGAACATGGCGCACATTCCCTACAAGGGAGGCTCCGGCGGCCAGATGATTGGCGATTTGCTTGCGGGGCAGGTGCAGCTCGCCTCGCTTGGGTTGCCACCGGCGGCACCACTGGTGAAAAGCGGCAGGCTGCGCGCCATTGCGGTCACCAGCGCCAAACGTTCGGCATTGCTGCCGGAAGTGCCGACCGTGAGTGAATCCGGCTTGCCGGGATTTGATCTGTCGTCGTGGTATGGCGTACTCGCGCCCGCGGGTACGCCGCGCACTATTGTGACCAAGGTGAACGCCGATATTGTTGCGTTTCTCGGCAGCGGCGACGTCAAAACACGGCTCGCGAGCCTGGGCGCGGAAGCAGCGCCCATGTCGCCGGACGATTTCGCGCGTTATGTGCGGGACGAAGTGGCGAAATGGGCTAAGCTGGTGCAAGCGTCGGGCGCACGCGTCGAATGAATGTAAAGGAGAACGGTATGAAAGCTAACCGAAGTTTTGGCGTATGTGTGCTGCTTTTTGCGGCCGGCGTGGCGCAGGCCCAAAACTATCCTACGCGCGCGATCCGCATGATCGTTCCCTTCGTGCCGGGGGGCGCTACGGATATTCTCGGACGCGTCACCGCGCAAAAGCTCAACGAGCGGTTTGGTCAGCCGGTGGTGGTGGAAAACCGCGTCGGCGGCGGTGGCAACATTGCCGCGGAATTTGTGGCGAAGTCGGAACCCGACGGCTACACGCTGATAATTGCCGGCGTACCGCATGCGATCAACATGAGTCTCTACAAGAAGCTGTCCTACGATATGGCGCGCGATCTGGCGCCGATCACCAACCTGGCGGTATTTCCAAGCATGATTACCGTGCATCCGTCGCTGCCGGTGAAAACCGTGAAGGAACTGATCGTGCTGGCCAAAGCGCGGCCGGGGCAGCTTAACTTCGGTTCGAGTCCCGGTTCACCCAATCACCTCGCGATTGAGCTGCTGAACACGCAGGCGGGCGTGAAGATCGTGTTCATTGCATACAAAGGCGCGGGGCAGGCATTGGCCGATACGGTCGCTGGCCATGTACAGGTTGCGTCGTTGGGTTTTCCCGGCGGATTGCCGATGGTGCAGGCAGGCAAGTTGCGTGCGCTCGCGGTAACCAGTGCGACGCGAACCGCGCTATTGCCGGATGTGCCGACGGTCAGTGAATCCGGCGTGCCAGGCTACGAAATTATTTCGTGGTACGGCGTATTTGCGCCACCGAATGTTCCAGAGGCCATCATCACGCGGCTATATACGGAAATCGCCGCAGCCTACAAAGCACCCGACGTCACCAAGCGGATGACGGGTCTTGGTGCAGAAGTGTCGACCATGCTGCCGGCGGAGTTTGGCCGCTTTGTGCGCGACGAAATCAAAAAATGGGCGCCGGTGGTGCAGGCTTCCGGCGCGAAGGCGGAGTGAGTCGCTGTAGGAGCAGCCTTAGGCAATCCCCAAAAAGCGCGCGGCGTTGCCATACATAATGCCGTCCATCAATGCCGGTTTGATCGGCAGGGTGCGAAACCAGTCGTTGTAGTACTTGACCGAAATAAACGGATACGAGCTCGCATACAGAAAACGATCCGCCAGATAACCGTTGGCGGCGATCAGGTAGTCATTCATACCCGGCAGGTTGCAGAGATACTGATCGGGCGAGATATAAACATTGGTGCGGCGATAGGCGACGTGCAGAATTTCCGTCACCCACGGCCACGCGCCATGCGTAATGGCGATGCGCAACTCCGGAAAATCGCCAGCGACTCTGTCGATATGCACCGGGTTGGTATACGATAAATCCGGTCCGGCGCTGCCGCCTACCATCATGGTGACCGGAATATTTTTATCTTCGCAATAAGCGTAGATCGGATATAGCCGGCGGTCATCGGCGTACATGGGCAGCGCATATCCACCCGGTTCGAGGTTGATGCCTTTGAGTCCGAGCGCCAGTGCTTCATCTATCTGGCGAATCGCGTTTCTGCGATTGCTCGGGTCGAGCGACCCCACGCCGACAAAACGCCCGGGATACGCTTTCACAATGTCGGCGACGTCCTGATTG
>JBEBHE010000107.1:0-13219 GCA_040081205.1 Burkholderiales bacterium
ATCTCCCCCAGCCGCCGTGGTGAAATGCCGTTCGCTTTAAGCATGGCCGCGCCGAATTCGTCGGCTTCGCGTTCGTGGTTGCGCGAATAGCGCGCCTGTAACAGCAGCGTGGGCAGGCCCGCCGCGGCGCTGCTGACATCGCCCATGTACCACGACACCACAAAGGCGACGATGGAGCCTTGTATCATCATGCGCAGTCCATGGCGACGATTCAAATGACCGAGTTCGTGCGTCAGCACCGCGAGGATTTCTTCGTCGTGTGCGGCCAGCGCCACCAACTGATCGGTGACCACGATGGTGCCGTCGGGCAGTGCCATGGCATTGGCGCCGATTTTTTTTCCATCGCGGAAGTGCAGCGTGTAGCGGGGCTTGGCATCGCCCGGTGCTGCTAACCGCTCAAATGCACTGCTTAAGGCCAGACGCCGGTCTTCCGGCAGTTTGGTCGGCGAGAAAATAGCGCGATCGAGTATGCGCAGGGTGCCGCTGCCCATTTGCCCGAGAATTTTATCGGGTACCTGATAGGCGATCCATTCCGACGCAGCGGGCAATCCCCAGTAGTAGCCGGCGAACACCGTGGCAACGGTAACCACGATGGAAGCCGCTGCCCAACGCCAGCGGTTTTGCAAGCGCACCACCCAACTGTCTTCATAGTGACCGGCGGCGAGCAGCGCTGCCATACCGGCGTGGTCGCGCACTTCGCAATGGGTGCCGTCGGGAAACGAAAGCAGCCGCGGTGCCGCGCCCATCGGTTCCGACACACGTAGCGTGGTGATGGCGTCGCTGCGCGCAATGCCTTCACCGCGCATCGACAGCATGTTATCGCCAAGCGAGAGCACGACGGCGTGCGCTTTGGCGCTGCGCCCGTCGAAGTAGCTTGCGCTGACGTCAGGCAGGCTAGAACGAGATGTCGACATCGAAAATACTGGCAGCTTCTTGTCCCAGTGCGGTTACCGCCTGCTGTTCCTGTGCGAAAAAAGCATCGAGATCGCCTTGCGTTTGCAGTGCCAAGTGCGTCAGCCGGTATTTGGCAAGACGTATGTCGGCAAACGGTTTGTACAAACCCAGCGTCAGAATAATCGCAAGGAAATTCGCCACGTAGATCGCCAGCAGATCGCGCGCGCGGACGTTGCTGATGAAGGTATTTTGGCCGAGCGCCGTATGATTCCACACCAGATTCTGTATGCGCGCGGCGAACCACGGGCCAATGACCAGAAACAATATGAGGTAAAAAGCCATGACGCCGAACAGGATTTTCATCACGAATTTATTGGTTTGCACCGGGTCTTTGCCCACGCCGGCAATGCCGTTGAACACGCCAAACAATACGGCGCAAACGATCAACAGGATCAGGGGGATAAACGCCAGGCCGATCATCTTCAGATAGACGATATAGAATTTTCCTTCGTCTGCATTAAAGCTGAACGGCGATGTGCCATAAGCGCTGTGATTGTGCTGATAGGCTTTGATGCGCTGATGCGCCAACGGAAATAACATGCCTGCCGAGAAATAACCTGCAAGCGGCCAGGCGAGGAACACCTGATATGCCCCGCCGACGCTGCCATTGAACCGGAAGCGCAGCCCGCGATAACTGCTGTTATTGAGCTTGAAGCAGATGGATCGCTGCAACAACCACGGCAGCGCAGCAATAATCATGACGAATATGAGCAGGCCGACGAAGACGTTCAGGGATATGGTGATGTGGTAAATCGCCAGCAATCCCACGCCGATGATGCGGCCTTTGAGGATGGTGATCGGGTCGCCGTGATAATCGAAACTGTTGCCCATCAGCGAGGTATTGCGATAAAAGTATTGCATCCGCCGCACTTTTGCCCACGCGGAGTAAATGCCGAGTGTCAGTATCGACAGCGCCAGATTGACAATCCAGATGCGAAAGTATTCGCCGCCATTGCCGGTGAACTCGACCGGGTTGTGGGTTGTGCTACTGGTTTCGGCGTTCATGAGGATCCCTGTCGTTTGTATAGTGTTGAACTTTTTTTCTACTCCGCTTTCGCGCCCGACTCGCGGATGATTTTTGCCCAGCGCACGGCTTCGGCTTTCTGAAAGACGTCGAACTGCGCCGGCGTGCTGGCAACCGGTTCTCCACCCAGCCCCAGTATGCGTTCGCGCACATCGGGCAAATGGGCGATGCGCACTACTTCGTTGCCCCAGCGGGTGACGATGGCCTCCGGTGTTTTCGCGGGCAGCCACGCCGCGTACCACGAGCCGGTGATCATTTCTTTGTAGCCGGCTTCGACGAACGTGGGGACGCTGGGAAGTTGCGGCGCGCGTTTTTCGGAGGTGATGGCCAGCACGCGCAGGCGTTTGGCTTTGGCAAATTCAATCACGGCAGGCAGTGTGTTGAACATAAACGGCACTTGTCCCGAAATGACATCGGTGATCGCTTGCGATTGGCCTTTGTAAGGCACATGTACCATTTTGGTTCCGGTTACCGACTTCAGCAGCTCCGACGTGAGATGCGTCGACGAACCCGCGCCAGCCGAGGCAAACGATAGTTCGCCGGGGCGCGTTTTCGCTAGCGCGATAAATGCCTTGGCATTGCTCACCGGCAATGTGGGTGTAACCACCAGCAGCAGCGGCGAACTCATCACCACGCTGATTGGTGCGAAATCGCGTATCGCGTCGTACGGCACCTTGGGCAGGATGCTCGGCACGATCACATGCGCCGACGAACTCAGCAGCGCTGTGTAGCCGTCGGCTGACGCCTTGGCGACAGCATCGGTACCGATGGTGCCGCTGGCACCGGCACGATTCTCGATGATGACTTGCTGGCCCCATGATTCGGTCATTTTTTGTGCGACGATACGCGCGGTGATATCTACCGGGCCGCCGGCGGTGAATGGCGCGATGATGCGGATGGGCTTGGCGGGATACGTTTGTGCCTGCGCTGCTGTTGCGCACGTTGTGGCGGCAAGCGCTACTGCGATTCGCGATATCATGACAGTCTCCTTAGTGGCAGTATAAAGCGCGATGCAGCGCGGTCAAGAAAGAAAGGGAAGAAAATGAAAGGTTATGGCGGCAAAACCGTGTACGGCGCGCGAGTGGGCATACTGATGCTGGATACGAAATGGCCGCGTCCGCCGGGCGATACCGGCAATGCGATGACGTGGCCGTTTCCGGTGCTGTATAAAGTGGTGCCCGGCGCGAGTGCGCGCGTGGTGATTCACGAGCAAGGCAAGGGCCTGGGCCCTGCATTTCTAAAAGCCGCGGAAGAATTGGTGAAGGACGGCGCCGACGGCATCACCACCACCGGTGGCTTTCTGGCGATTTTTCAAAAGCAGCTCGCGGCGCACGTCAATGTGCCCGTGGCAAGTTCATCGCTGATGCAGATTCCGCTCGTGCAAAGCACGCTGCCGCCGGGCAAACGCGTCGGTGTGTTGTCGGTGCAGGGCAATCGCATCACGCCGGAACATTGGGATGCGGTCGGCGCGCCGCACGACACGCCGGTGATGGGCACGGAAGGTGGCAAGGAATTCACACGCGTGATGCTCGGTGACACGCTGGATATGGATTACGAATTGGCGGAGCAGGATATCCTCGCGGCGGGCGAGACCTTGCTTAAAAACAATCCCGATGTCGGGGCGATTGTGTGCGAGAACCATAACATGGCGCCGTATGCCGCTGCTTTGAATGCGCGATTGGGTATTCCGATTTTTACGGTGTACACGTTTGTGTGCTGGTTTCATGCGGGCTTGCAGCCGCGATATTTCGGGAGGCCGGGTGTGCCGTCCGAGGGCGTGTGGCACGAACGATTCTGAAATACCAAATAAAATAAATACTTGCAATATTGACGCGAGAGAATAATGAATCGCTGTTTGCATGTTTTGATTTTTACCGGTACTTGCCACGTGGCCAACATCAACGCGCATGCCGCCGAAACCTGGCCCGCGCGCCCGGTGCGCCTGGTGCTGTCTTTCGGTGCGCCCGGTGGTTCCCCTGACATGATTGCACGGCTATCGTCACCAAAGCTCTCCGAAATGTGGGGCAAGCAGGTGGTGGTTGATCCGCGCACCGGCGCGGGTGGCGTATTGGGCACAGACATCGGAGCAAAAGCGCCGCCCGACGGCTACACCATGGTGGTAGTGAGTCCCGCGCACGCGATCAATCCGGCGCTGCGCAAACTGCCGTACGACTCGGTGAAGGATTTCGAGTCCGTGACCAAGCTCGCCGAAGTTCCCAACATCCTGTCGATCTATCCGCAGGTCGGCGCGAAAAGCGCGCAGGAACTCGCTGCGCTGGCGAAAGCGAAACCCGGCGCGTACTCGTTCGGGTCGGCCGGGGTAGGTTCGTCGCAACACCTTGCAGGTGCGCTCTTTGGCAGGATGGCGGGCATCAACATTCTGCACGTGCCCTATAAAGGCGGCGGTGCGGTTGTGCTCGACCTTATTGCCGGGCGTGTGCACATGACTTTCGGTTCCGCTACCTCGCTGCCGCATATACGCGCGGGCCGGTTGCGCGCACTGGCGGTGACTACGCTCAAACGCTCGCCGGTGATGGCGGATATTCCCACCATGCACGAATCGGGCTATCCCGGCTTCGAGGCAGCTGCGTGGTACGGCTTGCTGGTACCTGCACGCACGCCGGCGGCCATCGTCAACAAATTACACAAGGATTTTTCGTCGGTGCTGCAATTGCCCGAGGTGCGCGATCCACTGCTGAACGACACCGTCGATCCCGCGCCGTCAGCGTCGCCCAAGGCATTCGCTGCGTTTCTCGCTGCGGAAACCGCAAAGTGGGGTGTGTTGGTGCGGGAGACGGGGGCTAAGGCGGATTAATGTTTGAAGTTAGAACGCTTATTCGCGCTACTCATTTGTGACTGTCCAATATTGCTCCAACTTCCACCAAGGATCTGTCTCAGGAACTACTGTACGCAGCGTGGCCAGAAGTTCGTAGTAGGCACTTTCATTTAGCTTTGTCCAAGCGGCAGAGCGCCACATCGATTTATACGCGGAGCTGAAATCGGGAGATAGTGCAAGGTTTTGGAGCAGGATTCTATCGATTGGCGGATGTATAACCGCAGCAAGGCTGCTTTGCGATTCTGCGCCGACCACGACCATCGCTTTTAGGTAGACCGCGATGAGCTTTGCAGCTCGACCGAAGGTGGCGTTTGCAATGTCTCTGTTGGATAAGAACGCAGTAATCGCGTGGCACCATTTTCGATGATGCGCTTCAAAAGACTGAGGGGCAATATCATATGACTCAGGGTCACTGAGGAAAGCCCGGATGTTAGTTGACTGTAGTGCGTCACGCAGATTATCGATCGACGTAAATGCGCGCTGCGCGGCACGAGCCGCTGCCCAGACAGAAAAGCGATGGCGGTGTTCAAAATGGTCGTACGACACGCTGATTTGCTGAAGGGCTAACATTGTTCAAGCCGCGTTCTTCTTAGGGTCCGCACGTAGCTTGGCCCAATAATTCGGTGACGCCTTGAGTTTCGCCAGCGCTTCGGCGGTTTCAGTGCCGGGCGCCATCGATGCGGAGGTACCTGCCATCACCTGATGATGATCGATGTTGAGCAGACGCAAAAAACTCTGCTGGCCGTGGGTGAGCCCGACCGCGCAGCCGAGTTCGACGATTTCAGGCTCCGAGAAATGTTTGTGCAGGCGTGCCCAGAATGCGTCGTCGGTATCGAGCCGCCACACGATGGCCTCGGCCAGCGACAGCGCGGCTTTCTGGCGTTCGTTGTATTGCGTGGATTTTTCGAATTCGACCAGATCGTCGTAGTGCGTTTCTTTCAGGCCTTCGTTTGCGCCTTTGATCGAGCGTTGGTTGCCGCAAAATTCGCAGATCACCGAGCGCGACACGTATACGCGGCACAACTCTTTGGTCGCGTGGTCAAGTACGCCGTTCCTGAAAATGTCGTTCCAGGCATTGGCGAAAAACCAGAAGCACGCATGTACATGCGCGCGCACAGCGGAGCTTTCGGGCCGCGGCGTGCCTTCGCGCGCGCAGCGTTCCATTTCGATGCGCATTGCCGGCGTCATTTGTTCGAGCGGGATATAACTGATGCGTTGCTTGGCTGTGGTGGACATGGCGGCCTCCGTTAATCAAAGTTACGTTATTATCGCTGTTGTGAAATATTTCGGTACTAGTGAGTTTATCAACAGGTTGTTGCGAAAACATGAATAACACTTTAAGCCTGATGGCGAGTTTTGCGCTGGTGGTGAAAACCGGCAGTTTCACTCGTGCGGCATCGCGGCTGGGGCTGTCCAAATCCGTGGTGAGCCGTCATGTGTCGGCGCTGGAAAAAGAACTCGGCGTGCAGCTCTTGTATCGCTCTACCCATCGCTTGAGTCCGACCGAAGCCGGCGAGCGTTTTTACGACTATTGCCGCGACCTGGATCAGGTGGTGGAGCAGGCCACCGCGGTGGTGACGGCGAGTCAGGAAAATCCGCGCGGCTTGTTGCGCATCACATTACCGCAAACGCTGGTGGTGTCGCCCATCGGCAAAATGATTGCGCGCTTTCAGGCACGTTACCCGGACGTGCAACTCGATGTGCGCGTGACCAGTTTGCAGGTTGATCCCATCGAAGAAGCGTTTGATCTGGCATTGCGCATCGGCGAACTGGAAGATTCGAATCTGCTGTGCCGCAAGCTCGCTGATATGCGCATGCTCGCGGTGGCTACGCCGGCTTATGTCAAGCTGCATGGCAAGCCGCGCAGCGAAAAAGAGTTGGGCGCGCATCACCTGTTGAGTTATTCCGAATTTGGTTCACGCGCACGTTCGGCACGTACGACGGGTGCGCGGCGCGCAGCAGCAACGCAAGTGAGCCTGAGCACGAACAGCGGTGTGTTGCTGATGCATGCGTTGCTTGCTGGACAAGGCATTGTGGTCGGCCCCGAACTCATGTTTGAACCGCATTTGCAGCAGCGCGAATTGGTGGTGGTGCTCGACGCTTTTCCGGCGACCGCACTGTACGCGGTGTTTCCGCCGGGGCGGTTTCCGACGGCAGCACGCAAGGCGTTTGTGGCGTTTTTGATCGCGGCGCTGAATGACGGGAGGCGTCGCGCGTAGGCTCGCGGCGCAACGTTTTAGGCATGGCGCTTATTTTTAAGTATTTGTTTTTATTGATTTTTATAAAACATTAACCAGATTGCCGCGTCATGACGGTGATGGTATTGCGGCAAATTGACTATGGCGGGTGCTTCACGCAGAATTCTGCTCACGGTGTGCATGTTGGCAGCCGGGTTATTTCTTGCGAACGGGAGTGACAATGCGAAACCAAATTCTGGCTACCACTGCGGCGCTGTTTATCGCCGGGCCGCTTTATGCTCAGTCCAGTTCGTCCAGCGGCGCAGGGCCTTTTGTGCGGGCGGAGGTGGGGTTCTCCAAGGCCGTCAATCCGCGCTTACGCGATGACGATCCGTCAAGCCCGAACTGTTTTCTTATTGCGCTGGTGGGACCGACGTGTACCGGCGAGTTGGATAAGCTCGGTAAGGGTGCGACATTTGGCGTCGGCGCGGGTTATCGCTTTGCCGGTGGCATACGCGCGGATGTCTCGTACAATCGGCGCAGCGGATTCGAGCTAAAAGGCCGTGATCCTGCGGGCACGGATTTCGATCCGCCGGTGAAATCGGATACCGTCATGCTCAATGGCACTTTTGATATTCCGGTGAAGCTGGGGCCGGTGAAGCCGTACGTTGGGTTGGGTATCGGTCGCACGAAGAACGATATGAAACCGATTAAATGGTTCGACGCAGGCACCTCCGGCACGCTCACCGGCGGCAAGAAGACCGATACCGCGTGGCAGTTCACGCTGGGCGGCGATGTCGATTTGACGGGCGGCTGGGTGCTCGAGATTGCTTATCGCTCCCCGGATTTGGGCAAGATCGTCAAAAACGCCGGGCCGGATCAGGCAGGCCTGTTTGCCACGGGTGTTACCGGCTCAGCGACCGGCAAATTGCGCACGAATGAATTGTTGATGGCAGTGCGTTTCGGATTCTGATTTTCCGGTTTTCAGGCAGCAGCAGGTCTGGAAATTGCCGCGCGCAGCACCAGCGCCAGCGGCAGCGTCAGTAGCACGACCAAGCCGGCAATGGCGATAGTTTTTTCGATGCCGATGGCGTCACCCAGCAAGCCATAAACGATGGGCGCGATAATGCCGCACACGGATCCCACCGTATAAATTACCGCGAACGCGCGCGGCAGTTTGTCGGATTCAACCAGATCGCCGATGGTGCCGTAGATCACCGACGAGGTGCCTTGCAGCGCCACGCCCACCAGCGGCAGCAGAAAAAATGTGGCTATGCCCGGCAGTGCGAGGGTGGCAAGTATGCCCGCGCCGGTGGCGATTTCAGTGATGACGATGGTGCGGATTACGCCGAGTTTATCCGCCAGCACGCCGCAGAAATATTTTCCCGCCATGCCACCAATCAGCACCAGCGGCACCGCCAGCGCCGCCCAGCCGTCAGGCACGCCTTTGGCAATCAGCAAAAACGCGATGAACGTGAGAAAGCCGGTGCGCGTAGTGCTATCCACGATATCGACCATGCACAGCGCCGCGAATGCAGGTTTGTTACGGATGCCCCAGCCTTGAATTTTTGGTTTCGACTTTGAGGCGGAAGGCGTATGCGTGTTGGCGATCCACAGAAATATCGCTATTCCGGTGGCGATAGCTGCCACGCCAAAGCCCACTACCGGCGCTTGCCACGAAATGCCCGCGAGCACACACAGACTGACAATGCCGCCGAACACGAATTTGCCCACGTCACCCGCAAAATTATAAGTTCCCAGCGCGGTGCGTCGGCCATCGCCCGGATACGCATGCGAGATAATGGTGGACGACAACGGATGCTGTACCGCCGAGCCCATGCCGGCAAAAAACAGCGCGATGAGTATCATCCAGAAACCGTTGGCGTAGCCGAGCGCGATAAACGCCAGTCCGGCGAGCAGCGTGCCCAGCGCCAGCAGATTGCGTTCGCCAAAACGCTCGGCGATCAGTCCGGCGGGCAACTGAAACGCCGCCATCGCCACGCGATGCGCGGTGCGGATCATGCCCACCTGCGCAAGATTCAGTCCGAAGGTCTGCGCCAGCAGCGGCAGCAGCACGTAGCTCACGTCGGACAGTCCGTCGTGGACGACATGCACGCCGCAGCAGGTTTTTAGCGTGCGTCCAGGATTTGAAGCGGTCATGCTGGCGTTATAACACGGCGCGGCGCGGTGTAGAATCGCGCTTTATTTTCAGGCGGGACGCGATATGAAATGGATTGTTGGCGGGTTGTTGCTGGCGGTAGTGGGCGTCGTATACAAACGGCCCGAGCTCATGATGTGGGTGGTGTACTGCTTCGCCGGGTTGTTTGCGTCGATGGCGTTTGCGCTGTTTTTCGCGTTCAGCCGCAGCAAGCATTACGGACTGCTGTTACTGGGCTGCACTTATTTGTCCGGCGCCGTGCTGTCTGTAGTGCTGACGGAGTGGTGGCCGCTGGTGGTGGGGTTTGCCATGGCGTGGGTGTTGCGCGCGATGGGCATGGATCCGGTTGCTGATGAAGCAAAAGCAGAACCCGCTGCGCAGGACGGTGAAAAAAAATCGTAATGAATTAGCGTGGCGATTGTATTGAATTATTTTAGATTCGCCGCAAGGCCGCGTACCAGGTCTTCAAAATCGCTCAGTGCGTTAAAGCGCGGCATTGCCGCCACATGCGGCGTGAGAATCACGTTCTCAAAATTCAAGAGTTCATCGTCGGCGCGTCCCGGCTCTTCGTAGAGCGGGTCGAGCGCAAAGCCGCCGAGTTGTCCGGAGCGAAGCGCGTGAAGTAGCGCGTCGCGATTCACCACTTGCGCGCGCGATACGTTGATGAGCTTCGCGCCGGGTTTCATCTGTGCGAATTGTGCGTGGTCAAGGTAGTTGTGGGTGTTCGCATTGGCGGGAAGCTGAATGCACAGCCAATCACTCTCCTGCAACAAGGCTTCGCGTTCGCGATAGCTGACATGCCACTCGTGTTGCTCGGATGCGCTCATCGGCGTGCGCTGTGTGCATAACACGCGCATGCCGAAGGCGTGGGCGCGCACTGCGATTTCGCGGCCGATTTCACCGAAGCCGATGATGCCCAGCGTGGTGCCGTAAAGAATGCTCATGCCCGGCACGCGCGGCCAGCCGGAGTTAGGCGTATAGCCGGTATCGAACGTTTTGGGCTGGTAGCCCTCGGCTTGCAGTTGTTCGATGCTGATTTTTCCGTGCAGCCGATGAAGTTTTTTCGACAATGCCAGCATCAGCATCAGTGCGTGTTCGGCGCAGGAAATGTTCGCCCGGCGGCGCAGCGTGCGCACGTTGATGCCGCGTGCCGCACACGCGGTTACATCGATACCGCGCAGCACGGTGCCGTATTTTTGCACCACGTTGAGTTTGGGCGCGCTGGCGATTTCCGCTGCGCCGATGCTAAACGATTCTGTGACGATCACGGTTGCATCGGGTAGTTGTGCGCGCAACGCCCCCTGGTCTTTCACCAAACGTACGTCGGCGGGATAGAGTGGCCCGGCGATGGCGCGGAGTTGCGCCAGCCAGCCGGCAAAATCCGGCAGGTCATGCGCAAAAAAATCGGCGAGCGCGGCGAGGCGTTCCGGTTCGACGCCGGGATCGAGGAACGCTTTCAACATGCGGGGAAAAGGATCGTCTTCGACGACGACGACGGGACGCGTATTCATCGCAGCTACAACGCTTCAGGGTCAATGCGCAGCGCGCGTCCGACGCGCGTATGCATGTTGTAGGCGCCGATCAGCACGGTGAGTTCAACGATCTGCGCATCGCTGTAATACTGATTCAGTTTATTGAAAACCGGGTCGGGCACATCGATGTCCAGTGTCATCGCGTCGGCGTAAGCGAGTAACGCACGATGTGCGGGCTGAAACAAACTGGAATGTTCGCTGCCGTCCAGCGCAGCAATTTGCTGAGGTGTGATACCGGCTTCAGGCGCGTATTGCGTGGCGTGAATGCGGAATTGATATTCGGCGCCGTTTAACTGCGACACCCGCATGATCGCCAGTTCGCGCGCCTGCTCGTCGAGCGCGGTGCTAAAGCGGATTGCCGAATTGAATGCTTGCCACGCTTCGGCGATGGAGGGACTGTGCAACAGTACGCGATACAGATTGAGCAGCTTGCCGCGCCGCGCGCCCTTGAGTTTTTCGATGAGTGCCGCGAGTGCGGCATTATTTACCGCGTCTTGTATCAGAGGCACGCGCGCCATATGGGAATATAGTAACTATTTGTTTTAAAGTATAAATCATTGATCAATTTTGACGCCAGCCGCTTTTGCTACAGCGGCCCACGTGTCGATGTCTTTGCGGATGAACGCGGTGAACTCTTCAGGCGACATCACCAGTGGATCGGCGCCGACATTGATGAATTTCTCGCGCACGTCCGGTGTTGCCATGGTTTTCGATACGGCGTCATGTAATTTCATCACGATGTCGCGCGGCGTTTTCGCCGGGAGCAGCAGCGAATAGACATTGCTTACCAGCACGCCAGGGAAACCGCTCTCGGCGGTGGAGGGAACCTCCGGCAGATACACCGAGCGTTTCGGGCTGGCGATTGCGATGGCGCGCGCTTTGCCCGATTTCACGTAGGGCAAGATTACCGGAAGATCAACGAACATACCGTTGATCTGTCCGGCGATGACGTCGATCACCGCCGGGCCTGCACCTTTGTACGGCACGTGAATGATTTTCGTTTTGGCTTGATTGTTGAGTTGTTCCAGCGCCAGATGCAGTATGCCGCCGTTGCCTGCCGAGGCCATCGCCAGATCGGGTCGTGTTTTGGCGAGCGCAACCAGATCTTTCAGATTGCGCGAGGGCAGCGATGGATGAACCACCAGCAGCGTTGAAGTGGACATCAGCGGTGTCAGCGGCTGCAAATCGCGTAGCGTGTCGTAGGGCCGCTTGGGATACACCACCATGTTGATCGAGGTAATGCTGGCGGTGCCGGCGAGTAGCGTATAGCCATCGGGCGGTGCCTTGGCTACGATTTCAGCACCGATCATGCCATTGGCGCCGCCGCGATTATCGACCACGATGGTAGCGCCCAGCAGTTCGGTCATACGCGGCGCGATGTTGCGCGAGGTGATGTCTGACGGCCCGCCGGCCGCGAACGGCACCACGATGCGGATCGCTTTATTGGGGAAATTCTGCGCGTGTAAACCGGTGCATGCCGTAGCGGCAGTGAGTACGCAGAGAAAACGGGTTGTGCGATGCATGGCGTGCTTTCGTGTAAATCAGAGAAGCCGAATTATAGTTCAGCAGACTGTCGGCGGTTCAAGTCTCGCCGAACCCGCCGCCGCCGGGCGTCTCGATCACGAACACATCACCCGCTTGCATATCCGTCTGTGCGCAGCCGCCGAGTTCAAGTGTTTCACCGTTGAGCCGTTTCACAGTGTTGCGCCCAACGGCGCCTGGTTTGCCGCCTGCCATGCCATAAGGCGGTACACGGCGATGGCTCGACAGGATGGCCGCCGTCATCGGTTCGAGAAACTTCACGCGGCGGACGGCGCCGTTGCCGCCGCTGGCTTTACCGCTGCCGCCGCTGTTTTTGCGAATTTCAAAACTTTCCAGTAACACCGGAAAGCGCCACTCCAGCACTTCAGGGTCGGTGAGGCGCGAGTTGGTCATATGCGTCTGCACCACGCTCGCGCCGTTGAAGTCCGGCCCCGCACCGGCGCCGCCGGAGATGGTTTCGTAATATTGATATCGTGCATTGCCGAAGGTGAAATTATTCATGGTGCCTTGCGAGGCGCCCATGGCGCCCAGCGCACCGTAAAGCGCGTCCGTTACGCACTGCGACGTTTCAACATTGCCGGCGACGACTGCTGCCGGATGGCGCGGATTCAGCATGCAGCCTTCAGGAATAATCACCTGTAACGGCTTCAGGCATCCGGCGTTGAGCGGAATATCGTCATCTACCAGCGTGCGGAACACATAGAGCACCGCTGCCATGGTCACCGCAGACGGCGCGTTGAAATTGCTGTCGCGCTGGGTGGATGTGCCGGAGAAATTGATAATGCCGCTGCGCGTCGCGTGGTCAATAGTGATTTTGACTTTGATCACTGCGCCGTCGTCCATTTCGTAGCTGAATTCGCCGTCTTTCAACGCGCCGATCACGCGGCGCACGGATTCTTCGGCGTTATCCTGCACGTGGCGCATGTAGCCGTGTACTACATGGAGACCAAACTCAGCCACGATGCACGCGAGTTCAGTGACGCCTTTCTGATTGGC
>JBEBHE010000406.1:0-3534 GCA_040081205.1 Burkholderiales bacterium
ATCTTCGAGCGCGACTTTCGCTTCGGGTGCAGTTTCGATATACGGAAAACACGCCGGCTCGGCGACAGTGGGCCGGTCCAGCGCCAACCAGTCGTGCGTTTTCAAATGCTGCTCACAGATATTCAGCGCCACGCGGCCAAAATTCTGGCCGTCTTCCAGCGTACCCAGCGTCCAGCGGCCCTGAATCACGCCGCGCCGCGCATATTGCAGGCCACACTGAATCTCGGTCGCGGCAAGCGCAATCCACTGCATCACTTCCGCCATGCCCGCCGGATCGGTAGGCAGCCACTGTTCGCCACCGAACTTGCGTGCCACATACACCAGACACGCCGCCGAATCCCAAATCACTTTACCCTCATCTTCCAGCGCCGGCACTTCGCCGCGCGGATTGATTTTCATAAAATCCGCGCTCTTGTGCTGCTTGTTTTTCATATCGATGATGACGACTTCGTGCGGCACTTTCAGCAGCGACAACAAAATGCGCAGCTTGTAGGAATTGCCGGATACCGTGCCCAAATACGCTTTCATGAAAATCTCCCGAGGTTATTAACAAAGTATTTTTTAAAAAGATAATTTAAATTGGTTAACGCGCCTTCCTCACCCACATCGCAGGCAGAGAAGTGCAGTCTGCCGCACCGTGTCCGTCGCGTATCGCCTGATCGAGCACGTCCGCCACACATTGGGTCACCGGCAGTTCGCAGCCTTGCGACTTTGCGGCGTCAAGCATGGTTCGCACATCCTTGTGCACGGATTCGATATCGAAACCCGCCAGTTTCGGCTCGTTTCCGGCCAGCGCGGCGGCAATATCCGGATGCCGGCGTTTTAACACATCCGTTGCACCGGAGGTATCCATGAAAATGCTCATCAATCGTTCCGGCGGAAGATTCAAAGGTTTGCACAAAGCCAATGCTTCGCCAAACGTGTGCCACCACACCTGCGTCGTCAGATTAGCGGCAAGCTTGAGCGTCGCGCCGGCGCCGATAGCCCCCAGATGTTCAATGCGACGGCACATTTTCTCCAGCAACGGTCGCGCGCGTTCGACATCCGCCGCATCACCGCCGACGAAGGCATAGAGCTTGCCCTCGCGCGCCGGCCCCACGGTGCCGCCGACGGGACAATCGAGCATGGATGCGCCTTTGGCTTTCACCTTCAGCGCGAGCGTGCGCTGCGTTTCGGGCGTCACCGTACTCATTTCCAGAAACAGCTTGCCTTTGACATCGCCAGTCAGCAGTCCGCTGACGCCGTTATAGACCGCATCAACGGCGGCTGCGTCCGTCAGTATCGTCAACACGATATCGCAGGCTTGCGCGAGCTGTGTTGCCGTGGCGCTGACGTTGGCGCCAGCAGCGGCCAGTGCGGTGGTTTTACCCGGCGTGCGATTCCACACCGTTACGTTGCAACCCTGCTGCAACAGGCGTCCGGCGATCGCCGTGCCCATGCGCCCGGTTCCCGCTATGCCAATGTTCATGGGTTCACCAGCCACGCGGTTCGCCGGTCAGTGCCGGCAACGCCCGCAGCGCAGCAGCCAACGCGTCGCGCGCTGCTGTACCCAGCAACGTATTAGGTGAACGCACATTGCCGCAATCGCGCCCCATTGCAGCGACCGCGCCTTTGAGTCCGCACAGGCCCGGCGCTTTCACCGCCTGATACAACGCGGCAACCTGCTCCTGCGCTGAGCGCGCCTCGAAATATTTGTCCTGCTTGCACAAGTCATAGAGCTGCCGGATCAGCTTCGGCGCCACACCCGCCAACGGCGAGAACATGGCCCTGGCACCGATGGCGCCCGACGACACCATGAAATCCGTTGCGGACATGATCTGAAAATCAGGACGCACACGGCTGGCTGCGGTGATGATGTTGATCATGAACTGCCAGTCGCGGCTGGCATCCACCACGCCCGCGAAGTTCGGCAAACGTTCAATCAATTTCAATACCTGATCGGTGCTGATTTTGGTAACGCCCATTTCATGCGGCGTGAAATAAACCAGATACGGAATCGTTACCGCCGCGCCGATCATTGCCAGATGTTCCAGCACCATGGCGGGCGGCGGCGTCCAGTAATAGGGTGTTGTCGCGACGATGGCCGATGCACCGGCATCCTGCGCAAAACGCGCGCGGTCCGCTGCAATCTGTGTGCCCGAATCGCTGGCATGCGCGATCACCGGTACGCGGCCGTTCACCTGCTTGATGGCGAACGCTATCATCTGGCGCTGCTCCATGTCGGACAGGCTTACCGACTCGCCCGCATGCAGGGTAACCGCCAGTGCATCCGCACCGTTTTTCAGATGAAACTCGATCAGCTTCGCGTACGCATCGTAACCGACGCTGCTGTCGGCTTTGAAAGGGGTGACCGGTGTATGCACCAGTCCAGGATTGTATTTAGCCATGGCAAATTCTCTCTGCGTTTATTCGTGACAACGGTCGCGGGATTACCCGCCTACCAACCGTGTGGCTCGGAATCGAGGATGCCCATATCCTCGAGCTGCGCGCGTATATAAGTGATGCGCTCCTGCGTCGCCGTGGGCAGCGGCGGACGCGTGGGGCCCACCGGGCGTCCCATGATTACCATGCCGCCCTTGAGCGACGACGGATATTGATCGCGGAACAAATCCCACAGCCGCGCCAGCATGTATTGCAACTCGCGCGCCCTGGGCCAATCGCCTTTTTCGCAGGCGTCGAACAACGACGTGCAAAGGTTCGGGCAAATCGCGCCGGCGGACGAATACGAACCCGCGCCGCCCAGCGGCACCGACGGCAACAGAAATTCCACGCCGGCAATCATTGCAAAATCCGGTTTCATCGACAGCGCCACGCGCGAAATCTCCAGAAATTTTTCACTGTCGAAACTGGCTTCCTTGATGCCCACAAAATTCGGCAGTCTTTCAATCAGGCGCCGCGTCATGTCGCCGGTGATCTCCACGCCTTCCAGATACGCGGGCGAGTTGTACGCGATAAAAGGCAGGCTGGTGTGCGTAGCCACGCGCACAAAGTAGTTGTAGAGCGTTTCGTTGTCGTAGTGCCAGAAATACGGCGTGATGGCCAGCACAGCATCGGCGCCGATTTTCTCGGCATGGCGCGCCAGTTCCAGCGTGTCTTCTACCGCCAGCGCGCTGATGTGGATCGACACCGGCACCCGCCCCGCCGTCACTTTGACCGCGACTTCGGCAAACTGCTTGCGCTCGGCAATTGTCAAATTGAGCGATTCGGCTTTGTGATGCGGCCACGCAATCGCGGTAGCGCCCGTACGCACGTGAAACTCCACCAGCTTTTCAAACGTCGGCAGATCGGGACTGAAATCATCCTTGAGCGGCGTGACCGTGCTCTGCATGACGCCTCTGAGTTTAAGAGCCATTATGTTTTCCTGTGAGGAGCTATATACGTAAGTATTTGTTTTTATTATTATTATTTCGTTCTATCAGATGCACTACGCTCGAACGTAGCGGTATTATTTTATCCGCCGCATAAAAACGGCAGCGCTTCACCGATGGACGTGTTTAACACCGCATCGGCAATATCGTCAAACTGCGTGGGCTG
>JBEBHE010000108.1:0-13210 GCA_040081205.1 Burkholderiales bacterium
ACGACAGTGTTGGTATGTAACGCATCCCAAAATTGCATAAATCTCATTTCCGTTGCAACACCTCAGGATTCGCCACATTCGTCGGCGCGCCAGCCGCATACGCCAGAATGTTACCCACCACCGCTTCGTAGTAAAGCTCGTAGGTTTCCCACGTCACATAACCCAGATGCGGCGTGCAGATCACGTTCGGCATGCTCACCAGCGGATGCTCGCGATTCACCACCGGCTCGCTCTCGTAAACGTCAATCGCGGCAAATCCCGGGCGGCCTTTTTTTAGCGCATCGACCAGCGCGCCTTCCGCGATGATGGGCGCGCGGCTGGAGTTGACGATGCGCGCCGTGGGTTTCATCAGCGCAAGATCAGCAGCGGTGATAAGGCCGCGTGTCTCTTTGTTCAGCGGCAAATGAATGGTGACAATATCCGCTTCCGCAAAAAATGCTTCGCGGCTGGCCGCCACTTCAAACCCGTCTGCGCGCGCCTTGGCAGTGGAGGCGTCACGCCCCCAGCACACCACTTTCATGCCGAAAGCTTTGCCGACTTTGGCGACGCCGCTGCCGATCTTGCCATAGGCATACACGCCGAGCGTTTTGCCTTGCAAGGCGATGCCCGCCGTGGTTTGCCAGCGGCCCGCCTGCATGTTGTTGACTTCCGTCGGCACATTACGCATCGACGCGAGTATCAGCGCCCACGTTAGCTCGACGGTTGCGCTGGAGTTGCCGCCGCCGCTCGCCGAGATGATGATGCCACGCTCAGTGCAGGCCGCAGCGTCGATGTGCGGCACATTGCGGCCGGTTTGCGCAAGCAGCTGCACCGACGCCGGCAGTTTTTCGATCATCGAACGCGGCATGAAAGAACGTTGCTGCGTGAGCACCACCGCCTCGCAACCTTCAAGACGTTTCGCGAGTTTTACCGGATCTTTTTCAGAGTCGGTGTAGGTGATGACTTCGTGACCCGCGAGTTTTGCAAACGCTTTTACTTTGCGAAAGGCATCCTGGTAATCGTCGATAACCGCAATTTTCATAAAATACTCCGCTAAAAATAATTCAACAAAAACAAATACTTATTTTCTACTGATTAAAATGCCGCCAAACACCAGCATAGCCGAATTGAGCAAAAATACCGGCGCCACGCCGAAGGCAGAGCCTACCGCACCGAACACCAGCGGCGTAATCATGTGCGTAAAATTATTAATCGTCATGCGCAACCCGAGTGCCTCGCCGGAGCGCCCTTCCGGCGCGCGGCTGTAAATCAGCGTCAGCGACAACGGCTGTCCGCAACCGGTACCCAGGCCCAGCGCAAACGCCACGGCCATCAGCAACGCACTGTTGCTGACGAAAGGCATCATGGTGTAAGTCACCGCCGCCGAAAATATCGCCAGGCGCAGCACTTCTTCTTCGCCCAGGCGCTTGACGATAGCAGGCATGCCAACGCGCACCACAAACGAGGCGGCGGCGAACATGCTCAACACAATGCCGATCATCGATGCCGACAAGCCAATGGAATGCCCGTAGATCGGCATGAAAAAATAAAACAGATCGATGGCCGTCAAAATCACCGCGCTGGTGATCAGCGTGCGCCGCAGCGGGCGATTGGAGAGCAGTGCAAACGGCTTCGAATTTTTGGTCTCGCCGTCTGCACCGGCACTCTTTTTGCTCCGCTTGTGTTTGTCGCCCTGCGCCTCGCGCAGCGCGCGCACCGTCAACATGATCACCGCGGTAATCAACGGAAACACCGCAATTACCAGATAACTGCGCGCATGCCCGATGTGGTCGATGGCGAAGCCGGTGACCAGCGGACCGAGAAATCCGCCGACCGACATCGCCAGCGCAAAGTTGGTGAAATTGCGCGTGCGGTCTTCGGCTGTGCCGAGTCCGCCGATGAGATTTTGAATCGCGACGTTGTAGAACACATGCGCGGCGCCCACGGCGGCGGCCTGCACATACAGCGCGGGCAATTGTGGAAACAGAAACGGCACGATCAATCCGAGCGCGACGCCGCTGGAGCCCAGCACCACCGGCCAGCGCACACCTAAACGATCCGCCAGCTTGCCCGCATACAAACCCAGAAACATCGGGAACAGCGAATACAGCGCCACCAGTATGCCGATGATAAATTTCGATGCGCCGAGTTCAATGGAAAACAGCGTCACTAGCACCTTGCTGCCGCGCAACGCCATCATGTTGCACAACACCATGGCCATCACGATCCACATCACCGCCGGCGCGCGCATCAGTTGTTCCTCGTGCGCGGCTCAAGCCGGGTGAAGTAAGCGCCCAGCGATAGCACGCCCGCACTCACCCACAACACCGGCGCCAATCCCACCAGCGAACCGATGGCGCCGAACAGCGGCGGCATCACTACGTGCATCAGATTATTGACTGCGATGCGCACGCCGACGACTTCCCCCGCACGCCCGGCGGGCGACCGGTTGTAGGCGAGTATCACCGTGAGCGGCTGTCCCAATCCCAAGCCCAACCCCAGCACAAAACACAGCGCCGCCAGCACGATGCCGGACTTGAAAAACGGTATCGCCACGAACATCGACGACACGATAAACAACGAGTACAACAGCAGCCGTTCCTCACCCAGCCAACGCGACAGTGGCGGAATCAGCGTGCGCGTGACGAACACCGCCACCGCCGCCGCGCCCATCACCAGCCCGATGGCGGATGCGGACAACCCGATAGAATGCCCGTACAGCGGCACGTAGAGCTGAAACAGATCGCCCGCGGTCATCGTCACCGCGCTGGCGACCAGCACATGCCGCAGATCTTTTTGCCGCAGCAGATCGCTCATGCGCTGCGTGCCAGCGTCGGTTGTCCGCGCACGCGCACGGGGGATCAAACGGTCAATCGCTACAAATCCCGCTAAGGAAACCAGCGTCAGCGAAGCGCTGATGGCGAACGTCGGCACATGTCCGAACGCGTCGATAGAAAATCCGGCAAGCACCGGCCCCAGAAAATCCGCTACCGCCACCGTCAACACGTACAAGCTGAAATTTTTAGTGCGCGCCTCGCCAACACCGAGCGAACCGGTCAGTGTTTGCATTGCCACCTGCGACAAAATAAATCCGGCACCACCGACAAGCGCCGATACGAACATCGCGGAAAATGTCGGCCATGCAAACGGCAGCGCAATGCCCACGCCGAGCAGCACCAATCCAATATAAAGCGGAATGCGCACGCCGTGCCGATCAGCCACCTTGCCGGCGTAAGCCGCGAACAACATGGGAAACAGG
This sequence comes from Burkholderiales bacterium, assembly GCA_040081205.1. Classification (GTDB taxonomy): domain Bacteria; phylum Pseudomonadota; class Gammaproteobacteria; order Burkholderiales; family SG8-41; genus UBA5216. The sequence continues at coordinate 3,239 of JBEBHE010000108.1, forward strand.
CCGTAGGTAGCAAGTAACAATCCGGTTTGCAGCGGCGTTGCGCCCAACTCCAGCGCAAACAGCGTGTTGAGCACGCGTGAGGCCTTGTAGGCGGTGTTCCACGGCAGCACGAACCCGATAATCTGATAAATCGTTATCGTTTTTGCATTCGCGCGCGCGGCCTGACCGTTGTGCGATGTGGAATTGTCGGGATCAGAGGCCATGGGATCGCCTGATTTTACCGCACCAAGCAGCGTACAATGCTCTGAATTGGCTACTCTTTATCCGTGCATTCAGCATCGCAACGTCGAATGAAAAACCCTCTGCCCACATTACGGGCGTTACACCATCGCAACTTCCGATTGTTCCTGTCGGGGCAAGTGTGCGCGCTGATCGGCTACTGGATGCAGAGCATCGCGCAAGGCTGGCTGTTGTACAAAATGACAGACTCGGCAACACTGCTCGGCATCCTCGGTTTTGCCAGCAGCCTGCCGATATTGCTGCTGTCGCCGTTCGCCGGCATGTGGTCGGATCGTTGCAATCTGCATCGCGTGATGTTCGCCACGCAAATTCTCGAAATGCTCCAAGCGATCACCGTCGCCGCGCTCGCCGTCGCGGGCATCCTCGCGCCGTGGCACATCATCACGCTGGCGATGCTGCTGGGCGTGCTGGTGGCGATTGAACTACCAGTGCGCCATGCTTATCTGTTGGAACTCATCGGCAACAAGGAAGATTTGCCTAATGCCATCGCCGTCACGTCGCTGATGGCCAATTGCGGACGGCTGGTCGGACCCGCGCTCGCGGGAATAGTGATTGCCGCATTGGGTGAGCCGGCGTGTTTTGTGATTAACGCGCTCACCTACACAGCGGTGATGATTTCATTCCTGCTGATAAAAGTCACACCGACCGTGCGCGAGCCGAACACCACGCCGATGCTGCAAGGCATGCGCGAGGGTTTTCAGTACGCATGGCAATCGCTGCCAATACGTTCGCTGCTGTTGTTGCTGACGGCAGTGGGGTTTCTCGGCACACCGTACATCAACCTGATGCCGGTGCTCACGCGTGAAGTATTCGCCGTCGGCGCGCGCGAAATGGGTTTCATGATCGGCGCGGCGGGACTCGGTGCAGTCAGCGGCACGCTCTACTTAGCCACGCGTCCCAGCGTGCGCGGGCTGGTGCGCTTGCTCACGGGCGCGGCATTTGCCGCCGGCATCTCGCTTGCACTCGTGCCACATGTAAAAATCGTGTGGCTCACCATTCCGCTGCTCGCCATCACCGGCTTCGGCATCCTCGCCACCTCGGTGTCGGTCAACATGATCGTGCAAACCATTGTCGATGACGACAAGCGCGGCCGCGTGATGGCGCTTTACACCGTAAGCTTCATGGGCATGGCGCCGTTCGGCGCGCTGGCTGCGGGTGCGCTGGCGGATGTGATTGGCGTTGCTGCGACGCTGACTCTTTCGGGTACCTGCTGTGCGGTGGGTGCGCTGGCGCTGGTGTCGCGGCATACGCAGATACGGGAAGAACTGCGTGAGGCTTATGCGCGGTTGGGGATCAAGTGAAACTTGCGGTTTCCCGAAGGCTGCCGCTTTTCACCGATTTTTAGTGCTGTTGAAAACCCGCTGGGTAAGGCATAGGATGATGGTTCAAAATATGTTTTCAACACCCACAAGCGCGAAGTTGGGGAGACGGCCGACCAAGTTATGGCGCAAAGCTGTCGCCCTAAATCAGAGTTAGCTGCCTACGTGGCAATACCCCCAAAGCTCAAGTCACCAGTCGTTCCGCTCATCTCGGCATTGGCACTTGTTATCGGCGGTGGCATCGCTTTGGTCTACGCCATCGCAGGCGCCTCACTTGCCTTCGTTCCGTGCAACAATGCTTACTCACTCTTCGCAGACCTTCCTCGTTGTCGATGGCCTGCCTTGATGTTGTACGTTGGCTTAGCGTGCTGGGGAGGCGCCGTAGTCGCCATTTATTTGGGTGTAGCTCGATTCATTAAGCGCAAGAAAGCAGCTAATTTTAGTTCCAGCGAACACGCTGAAGTGCGCCGCTCAACACGTTAGGCGTGTCAGACAACCGCAGGAATCCTTGTGTACGAATCAAAGCACCAGCCCCCACTTCCTCAAGCAGGCTTCGCACAGCGCCTGATTGGCCACCTGCTCGCGGCCTTTGCACTACTCGCAATTTCGCTGGCCGCCGGAATGGTTGGCTACGTCGTGTTTGAGAAGCTATCGTGGATCGACGCGTTCCTCAATGCAGCGATGCTACTGGGCGGGATGGGGCCGGTCAATCCGCCGCAAACCACGGCAGGCAAACTGTTCGCCGGGTGTTATGCACTGTATGCGGGTTTGGTCTTCATTGTCACCGCCGCACTGGTGTTCACGCCGATTTTCCATCGGCTGATGCACCACTTCCACTGGGATGAGAAGGTCTGAGCAATTACTGCCTGTGCCCGCATCAAACGTGAAGACAGGCCATACAACAATCACCCCGCCCCATACCGCTGCCGCATCATCTTCGTTTCGATTTCCTGCTCGGTCATGCCCTGCCAACCGGGCAGCGCCTCATTGAGATCGACGCGGATGCCGCGATCCATAAACGGCAGCAAAAAATGCTTGCCGGGGCCGCAAATGCGTTGATAGCGGCCAAAGCGTTCGACGATAAGGCGATTGCCTTCTTCCACCTGCTTGATCGCCGTCAGCGCGATGAACGCCGCGATCGCCAGCGGAATCAGGATGACCCACCAATTCACTGATGCTTCCACGAGCCCCTCCGCGTGCAGTCATTACTCCGGCGTGATACCAGCCTGCTTCACCACTTTCGCCCACTTGGCAATATCCGTTTTCAGCAATGCCGCAAACTCGGCGGCGCTGCCCACCATCGGGTCAGCCCCTTCCGCGGCGAGCCGCTCCTTCATGTCAGGTGCGCGCATGGCATTGACAGTCTCTGTGTTGAGCCGGGCGATAATCTCCGCCGGCGTGCCGGCCGGTGCCATCAGGCCATACCATGAGGTGACCGCATAGCCCGGCAGCGCCACTTCAGCCACCGTAGGCAGTTCCGGCACCAGCGGCGTGCGTTTTTCACCGCTGACGGCCAGTGCGCGCAGCTTGCCGGTTTTCATGTGTGGTATCGCCGCCGTCAGATTGGAAAACATCAGTTGCATCTGCCCACCCACCAGATCGATCAGCGCCGGCCCGCTGCCTTTGTAAGGCACATGCACGATGTTGACGTTAGCCATGGTGCGAAACAGTTCCGCTGCCAGGTGCGTGGCATTGCCGGTGCCGGCGGAACCGTAGTTAAGCTGGGCGGGGCGCGCTTTCGCCAGCGCGATCAATTGCGGCAGGCTATTCACCGGCAGCGACGGATGCACCACCACCACGTATTGCCCGCTCGACAACTGGGTGATCGGCACGAAGTCGCGCAGGATGTCGTTGTTGAGCTTGCGGTAAACGCTGGGGTTGATGGTGTGCGCCGGCGTGGCCATGAACAGTGTGTAGCCGTCAGGCGCGGCCCGCGCGGCCATTTCCAGGGCGATGTTGCCGTTGGCGCCGGCGCGGTTTTCCACCACGATTTGTTGTTTGATTTGCGTGGCGAGTTTTTGCGCCAGAAAGCGTCCGACAATATCCACACCGCTGCCAGGCGAAGACGGCGCAATCAGGCGCACGGTTTTTGACGGATAAGATTGTGCCTGCACAACCGCACTGATCGCCATACTCACCCAGGCGCACAACACCAACGAGTGCTTGCGCCTCACGTCCTATTCCGCTTTCGCGCCAGATGCCTTGACCACCTTCGCCCATTTGGCGATTTCGGTCTTGATGTAAGCCGCAAATTCATCGGGCGTGCTGGCAACAATTTGGTAGCCCAGATTTTCCAGCCGCTGTTTCACGTCCGGCAACGCTAGCGCTTTGGCAAATTCGCCGTGCAGGCGCGTCACAATAGGCTTCGGTGTACCGGCAGGCGCCATTGCGCCGTACCACGCCGTGGCCTCGAAGCCGGGCAGCAGCGATTCGGCCACAGTGGGTACATCGGGTGCCGCCGGCGAGCGCTGCGCGCCGGTCACCGCGATGGAGCGCAGGCGTCCCGCCTTGATGTGCGGCATCACCGACGACATGCCGCCGATGAGCATTTGTATCTGGCCCGCGACGAGATCGATCACGCCTTGCGCGCTGCCCTTGTACGGCACGTGCTGGAAATCGGAGCCAGCCACGGTGTTAAACAGTTCGCCCGTCAAATGCCCGACGCTCGCCACGCCCGCCGACGAAAAGTTGATCGATTTCGGTTTCGTTTTCGATAGCGCGATCAGTTCCTTCAGCGTACGCGCATTCACTGAACTGTGCACCACGATAATATTCGGCGCGGTCGCCAGCAGGGTAATCGGCGCGTAATCCTTGATCGGGTCGTAGGGCAGCTTGGACACCAGGCTGGGCGCGATGGCAACGTTAGCGATGTAGCCGAGCACAATGGTGTAACCGTCGGGCGCTGCGCGCGCGACGGTTACACCATTGCGCGACGAGTTCCATGCCGATATTACCGTTGGCGCCGGAGCGGTTATCGATGACCACTTGCTGCCCGATGGCTTCGGCGACTTTCAGTCCTGCGTTGCGCGAAATCGTGTCGGCATTGCCGCCGGGCGCAAATGGCACGACGAAGCGTATCGGGCGGTTGGGATAGGTGGTTGTCTGCGCAAAAACCGGCGCGGCAATCACCGTCGCCAGCAGCAGCGCCGCACCCGCGGTTTGCCGTTTCATCGCCAACCCGCTACTTGAGATTGGCCGGATCATTGCGCCAGCGCTCCCACGCCTCGCGCTGATCTTCGCGGATCGCGTCGTCTTCGAGCATACGGCGCACCAGCGCGGTGACATCGGATTCGTAGATGCCTTTGCGCTTGGTGAAGGTCCACTGATGATCCGGCGGCATTACGGGTGACTTGGTAAACTTGCGGGAATCCATATAAAAATTCCTTTAAAAACAAATGCTTATACTTACCCATCTACACAATAGCCACCACACGAAATGCGCAATGTGGTTAGCGCGGAAACTGCGGCATCATTCCCGGCGGCATACCCTGCGCACCGCCTTTGTCATCACCCGGTTTGCGCGGCTGCACCACCATCTGCGCGCGATCTTTCAGCAGCGGCTCCAGCGACTTACCCGGCATCACATAAACCCATTGCCCGAGAATTTTTTCAAATTGGGCACGCGCTTCAAGACGCTTCAAGGTATCAACATATTCTTTCGCGCGGCGCGCAATCTCATCGGGCTTTTCATCTTTTTCCGGCACGCGCGTTTTCGGCGGCTCACCGGTCAGCACGAAATTAAACAGATAGTCGTCGCCGGTTTTTTGTTTCGCGACCTTGATGGTGTACGTCAGGTTGTCGAAAGTCTCCGCGACAATGGTGGTGATTTTGTCGCCGTCCACTTTTGCAGCAGTCGATACATCGCTGAATGCAAGCTGGCCCAGCGCATTTACCGCGCCCACGGCGGCACTCGGATCAAGCTGGCCCGCGCCGGCAGCAAATTTCCATTGGCTGTATTCGAGTTCGCGCGTGATCTTCCACTGCGCCGCGCCCTCGCCTACCGTCAGCGTCTTGATGCGGTCGGCCTTGAAGAAGTTTTTCGCCAGCCAGCGGCCCGCCTTGGCATCGACATTCGCAAACGGATCGGACACCACCACCACGCTGGTGATCTTGCCCGGCGCGATCATATAGCGGCCTGCCGGCACGCCATCCACGGCGTTGGGCAGCGGATTGCCGGGGTCTTTTTTCAGCGATACTTTGCCGAAAATCAATTGGGCGATTTGCTTGCCGGTTTTGTCTTTCAGCTCAAGCAGCGTGCCGGCGCCTTCTTTATCTTTTCCCGGTTCGCCAAGATTCAGGCGCGGATACAAACTTGCACCCACCGATTCCGACTGCACAATCTTCGCTTCCACCAGTTTCGCCAGCAGCTCACTGATTTCGCCGACTTCAGCCGGATAGCCTCCGCGCTCCTTCACGCTCCATGAGCCGCCTTTGCTCACCAGCGTGACTTCGTTTTTTTCATCCTTCAAACGAATTTCCGTGGCATCCGCCGCCTTGAGATCGGGCAATACTTTCGCGCCGATTTTCGCGCCGCTTTCCTTGTAGCCGGAAAGCTCCTGCCAGAACATCGCCAGCCCCGCGCCGCCCAGCACGGCGACCAGCACCAGCATGATCAGAAATTGTTTGCGACTCATGCTGCCACCGCCATTCTCATTCTGCGGCGCTTGGCCAGCGCCAGCACCAAGCCCAGTATCGCCACCAGCAGCGGAATCGCGCCGATGTTGATGACCTTGGTCCACAATTCAAGCCGGTCGGAATCCACGCGCAGATTCTTGCGCAAGTCCTTCAATTCCTTGCGTGTTTCGTTGGCTTTTTTGCGGAAGTTTTCGATCTCCACTTGCTGCTCTGCCGTCAGCACGGTTGCCGCAGTAGCCGCGCCGGTTCCGGTACGGCCTTTTTGCAACGCCTGAAGTTTTTCAGTGGTCTGATTGAGGCCGTCTTCCAATCCCTTGATCTTGCCGAGGTACGCCTGCTGCGCCTGTGCTTCCATCTGCCGCAGCACGGTGAGCGGCTTGCTGAACGCCGCGCGGCTGCGCAGGTTCATCAGGTTTTGATCGCCCGCGAGTTGTTCGACCAGACTTTGCGCAAAGGCAAGGTTGCCGTTACGCGGCACCACCACTTTTTGCCCGAATACATCCTGCACTTCAACCGCCGCGCCGTCGGTAAGCATGTCCACGTCGGCCACCAGCACCACGGAATTTTCCGCGGCGGCTTCGCGCATGTGCTTGCCTGACGGTGGCGGTGGCGCCACCAAGGGCTCGCCTTTTTTCGCCGCCGGCTGCTGCGGCACCGGCTCGCCATTAGGGAATGCCGATTTGAATTTGCCGCTGAGACGCATTGCGATCGGCTCTTCCTTGCCCGTGGGCGCGAAGCCGCGCGTGGAAGGTTCACCCGATAGCGTGGCGATAATCAGGTCTACCGGCATCGCATTTTTTGAAGAATGGACCAGTACCGATTGCTTCAATCCATCGGCCAGCTTGCCTTTGAACGAACCGCCGAACGGTATCAGCATCGTGCCCACCTGGCTCATCACCACATCGTCCATGTTGAACGCGTCGTTGGTCAGCATCAGCAATGTCGGCAGCAAACGCGGCCCGGAGCCGCTGGGGAACGTCATGTCGGCAAGCACCTTGCCGCCGTCCACCTCGACACCCCAAGCCTTGAACAAATTGTAGAGCGACGAACCACCGGCCTGATTGCCGCCGAACGGATTCTGCATGTCAGGCTGCTGATCGAAATAGGCATACGGATCAACGAACGCGACCAGCTTGCCGCCACGCAGCACGAATTGATCGATCGCATACTCGGCGTCTTCGGTAATGTTTTTCGGGTGAATCACCAACAATACTTTGACGTCGTCATCGATTTTTTTGGTATCGAGTTCGATCTTTTTTACGTCGAACGTGCGCTTCAGCTCCGACCCCAGCACCCACGGCTCGGTGGGCTGCTGCTTGGTCATCGGGTTGAGCGAACGGCCCAGCACGGGCAAGCCCGCCATCAAACCGATCACCGGCTTTTTCGCCTGTGTGACCTGCGAAATCTTGCTGGTCAGGTCGTATTCGAGCAGCCGTTCGCGATCCGCCGACAGCACCGGTATCGCTTCTTTCTTGTCGAGGAACGACACCGCAAGGCCGAGATAAAATTTCTCACCGGTGTTGGTTTGCTGCCCTTCGACGTTATCCAGCGCCGCGGATTCCTCCGCATCGGAATCGGGCTCCGGATTGAACTTTTCGATGATGACTTTGCCGCCCGACGCCGCTTTGTATTCGGCGAGCAGGTCTTCGACACGTTTGGCAAAAGTCTTGAGGCCCACCGGCACGGTGTTGCCGCCCTGCGTGTAGTAGTAGCGGATTTTCACCGGCGCTTCGAGCTTGCTCAAAATCGCGCGCGTGCCGGGCGACAGCGTATAAACACTGCCCTGCGTCAGATCGACGCGCGCCTTGAATGCGCTGAACAAAAAGTTCGCCGCAACCAGCAGAAGCGCCAGCAGCACCAGGCCGCCGGCGGAATAAAACAAAGAATCGAGATTAGTTTTTTTCATGATGTTTTCTCTGCCTATCCTGCCCGCTGGCTGCGAATAATCACGCCGGTGGTAAACAGCGCAAAGCCGATTACCGACGCGAAAAACAGAAAATCACGCAGATCGATCACGCCGCGCTGGAAACCTTCAAAGTGCGTCATTACCGAAAACGACGCAATGATGTCCACCACCACCGGACTGGCGAAACGCGTCAGCAAATCGGTTACCGGCGTGTATCCCGCGAGAATCAGGAACAGGCAGATCATTACCGACAGAATAAAACTGATCACCTGATTGCGCGTCAGTGCGGAGGTCATGCAACTGATCGCGAGATATGAACCAGCGAGGAACAGGCTGCCGACATAACCCGCGGCGATGATGCCGTTATCCGGAGAGCCCAGCCAGTTCACCGTGATCCACACCGGGAAGGTCAGCGCCAGCGCCAGCGCCAGAAATAGCCACGACGCCAGAAACTTGCCGACGATCGCCTGCCATGTGGTGAGCGGCATGGTGAGCAGCAATTCCATGGTACCCAGGCGGCGCTCTTCCGACCACAAGCGCATACCGACCGCAGGCACCAAAAACAAATACAACCACGGATGCCAGGTGAAAAACGAAACGAGTGAAGCCTCGCCACGTTCAAAGAAATTGCCGATGGTAAAGGTGAAAAAACCCGTCAGCAGCAAAAAGATAATCAGAAACACATACGCGATCGGTGACGTAAAGTAACCGCCGAGCTCGCGCTTGGTGATGGTTTTGATGTTATTCCAGGCATTCATGATCAGGCGGCCTTAGTGGTGGCGGTAGCAGTATGCACAGTATCGGGGAGCGTAATCGCGCGGAACACTTCGTCGAGCTTGCCCGTCTCGGTGTGAATTTCGTCAAGCTGCCAGTGCTGCTGTGCCGCCAGTTCCGCGATGGCTCGCGTCAGATTGAGGTTGCGATTACGTTTGTCGGGATAAGCACGCGCTTCCACGCGGCCATTGGCTTCGGCGATCACTTCCGCACGCACCACACCGGACACGCGATTCATGTGCTCCAGCAGCGCCGCACCTGCCACCCCGGAGGTCTGCACATGCACTGCGCCCGCCATGTCGGAGCGCGATTTCAGTTCCGCCGGCGTGCCGTTCGCCACGATAGTACCGCGGTCGATGATGATGGCGCGTGAACAGGTTTCTTCGACCTCTTCCAGAATATGCGTCGAAAAAATGATCGCCTTGGTGGCAGCCATGCGGCGAATCAGCAACCGCACTTCGTGCTTCTGGTTCGGATCAAGTCCGTCAGTCGGTTCGTCCATGATCAGCACTTCGGGATCATGCACCAGCGATTGCGCAAGGCACGTGCGGTGCTTGTAGCCCTTGGACAAGGTATCGATGGTCTGATGCAAAACATTTTCGAGAGAACACATTTCCACTGCGTGATGCACCGCCTTCCTGCGCGCATCGCCATGCAAGCCGCGCAATTCCGCCGCGAAGCTCAAAAAGCCGCGCACCGTCATATCGGCATAGCCGGGCGCATTTTCCGGGAGGTAGCCAATCAGGCGTTTGGCCTCAATTGGCTTTTCCATGATGTCGAAACCACCGACCGTAACCTTGCCCGATGTCGGCGGGTAGTAGCCGGTAATCATGCGCATGGTGGTGGATTTTCCCGCGCCGTTAGGCCCGAGAAACCCGAGCACCTCGCCGCGTTCGACCGTGAAAGACACGTCGTTTACCGCGATTTTGGCGCCGAAGCTCTTGCACAGGTTTTCAACCTTGATCACTTCGATTTCTCCTCAGAACACTTTTTTGTCCCGCGGTAAAGACCTTCACCGCGGTTTTTGGTTCATCCATTTACATCGCACATCGGAACAGCATCACGCAAGTTGAAATATCGTACCTCTGACACCAGTAT
>JBEBHE010000407.1:0-3528 GCA_040081205.1 Burkholderiales bacterium
CGGCGAAGGTGCCGTCGAGGTCAAAGAGAACTGCGCGAATCATTTTTGGCTTTCCCGTTATTCCCGCCTGCGCGGGAATAACGGCGGGGATTATTTGGTGGTGTGCAGAATGTAATTCACGCTGGCGTCGGCTTCGAGCGCGTAACGCTGCGTGAACGGGTTGTAGGTCATGCCGGTCAAGCCGGCCATGCTGAGATGCGCGCGGCGGCACATGGTTGCAAGCTCCGACGGCTTGATAAAGCGCGCGTAGTCGTGGGTGCCACGCGGCAGCAGGCGCAACACGTATTCAGCGCCGATCACCGCGAACAAATACGATTTCAGATTGCGATTGATGGTGGAAAAAAATACGTGGCCACCGGGTTTTACCAGCGCGGCACATGCCGCCACGGTCGCGGCAGGGTCGGGTACGTGTTCGAGCAGCTCCATGCAGGTTACTGCATCGTATGATGCGGGCCGTTCTGCCGCCAGATCTTCCGCGGATATTTTTCGATAGTCAACGTGCTGGCCGGATTCGACAAGATGTAACTCAGCAACTTTCAGCGGTTTGTCGGCGAGATCGATGCCGGTGACGATGGCGCCGCGCGCGGCCATGCTTTCGGCCAGTATGCCGCCGCCGCAGCCGACATCCAGTACTTGTTTTTGATCAAGTTTTACGACGTGATCGATGTAGTCCAGCCGCAGCGGATTGATGTCGTGCAGCGGCTTGAATTCGCTCTTCGGATCCCACCAGCGATGGGCGAGTTCGCTGAATTTTTCAAGTTCCAGCGGATCGGCATTGGTCATGGTTGCACCTGCCTTATTTTGTCGTGCCAGTGGCCTGCCCGCGCCATGATTTCGGCGGTGTCGATGCCCAGCAGCGAACCATTTTCCACGCGCATTTCCCCATCGACCCAGACATGACTTACCTGTTCGCGGCCTGCCGCGTAGGTGATGTGCGATAGCGGATCGTAACAAGGCGAAGATTCCAGCGCGCCCAGGTTGATCGCGGTAATGTCGGCACGTTTGCCGATTTCAAGCGAGCCGATTTTTTTCTCAAGACCGAGCGCGCGCGCGGCGTTGATCGTTGCCATTTCCAGCGCCTGCCGCGCGGGAAACGCCGCCGCATCATTGGCGCCGTGTTTGCCGAGCAGCGCGGCAAGCCGCAGTTCTGAAAGCATATCAAGCCGGTTATTGCTGGCGGCACTATCCGTGCCTAGCCCGATGTTCACGCCGGCTTGTGACAATGCGTGTATTGGCGCGAGCCCGCTGGCAAGCTTGAGATTGGAGGTTGGGCAGTGCGCGATATGGCAGCCCTGTTGCGCAAGCAACGCGATTTCGTCGGATGTCAGGTGCACCGCGTGCACTGCAATGAAATTGGGGCCGAGCAGTCCGATATTTTTCAGGCGTTGCAGCGGACGCATGCCGTGGCTGGCGATGCTGTCGCGGATTTCGTCCGCGGTTTCGTGCAAGTGCGTATGCACCGGCACGTCGAGTTCCGCCGCATAAATCGCAATACGCTCGAACGTCGCATTGCTAACGGTGTAAGGCGCGTGTGGCGCGAGGCAGAACGACAGTAACGATTCATCGCGCATGGCGTCGCGCAGCGCGATGCCTTTGCTAAGGTAATCGGCGGCATCGGCAGCGTAGGCCGAGGGAAATTCCACCGCGATGATACCGATGGCGGCGCGCATGCGTGCATGAAGCGCCGCTTGTGCAGTGGCCTCCGGAAAGAAATACATGTCGTTGAAGCATGTGACGCCACCACGCAGCATTTCCGCGCACGCGAGCAGGCTGCCGTCGCGCACGAATTCCGCGCCAACGACGCGTGATTCAGCAGGCCAGATGTGATCGCGCAGCCAGGTCATCAGCGGTAAATCATCGGCAAGCCCGCGCATCAGCGTCATCGCGGCGTGGGTGTGCAGATTGATAAGGCCAGGTATGACGACTTGATCGGGCAGGCTGACGACCTGTGCCGACGGGTAGCGCTCCACAGCAAGGTTCGCCGGCAGCACATCGACAATCGATCCGTTGGCGATCGCGATGGCATGGTGCTCCAGCACAATGCCCTGTGGAACCACGGGCACTATCCAGCGGGCGGCGATGACGGTATCAGCGCTTGTATTCATGTCAGAAGTGTAGAACGGCAAACGGAACAGCGGGCAAAAAAAAGCCCTGCCGAAGCAGGGCTTTCAAGTTACTGCCTTCGAAACTTAGGGCTTCGGCTTGGCCTTCGGCTTCGCCTCAGGCTTGGCTTCCGGCTTCGCAGCGGGCTTCGGCTGCGGCAACGCGGTGCCAACAATCTCAACCGTGACGCGGCGGTTCGGACCCAGACATTCGATGAGTTGCTTGCGGTTCATCTTGTTGTCGCAGAACTTGGTCACGGGGATCGGCTGTTTCGGGCCTTTGCCTTCCCAGAAGATCAGTTTCGGATCGACTTTCTCGACATTGACCAGGTGATCCTTGGCCACCACTGCACGACGCTCGGAGAGCTTCATGTTGTAGGGCAGGCTACCCAGACGGTCGGTATGACCGGTGACGACCACAGCGCCAAACGTGACGGCTGTGCGCGCTTTGTTGGCTTTGCGCAGACCACCCAAGAACGACCCCAGTTCTTTCTGGTTGTCAGCCGTCAACTCAGCTTTATCGAACGGAATGTTTTGCAGTTCGATTTTTTCGGTGATATTGATCGGTTGCGGTTTTTTCGGTTTTGCTTCCGGTTTTGCTTCCGGCTTTTTGGGCGGCGGCGCTACTTTTTTGGGCGGCGGTGCTACTTTCTTCGGCACCAGATCCGGATCGCATTCCATGATGGCGCGCGCCGGGGTCCAGTCGCTAGTGCGCACGCAAACGCCATAGCCGGTGGCTCTTACGACATTTGAGCCGGAGTCGAGCAGATACCCCTGATTTTTGAAAGTGCCGCTGGGACTACCTGTCCCGCAGCCGGCGATGGTTGCCAAGGCGACGCCCGCCAATGTGATCTTGATTGCAGAATGCATGTTTTTGATCCTCCTGTTTTACGATGAGAAATTAGGGCGCCGACACCTACGGTAACCTAAAAACTGTCTCCCTAACTACCAATAACTGAGCCACTAAAATGCACAAAACTTGTGCTACTAAAAAAACTGCGATTGGCTACTAAGGCTAATAAATATCATATTCGCGATGGTATAGCAAACCGTTGCCCAAATAATAGCACGGTTTTGGAACCAAATGCACAAGCTTTTGTCGCCAAAAACACACGCCACACCCGAGGGTGTGGCGTGCATGCTAAAAATCCACTGGGTTGCCATCCTGCAAAGGCTATTTTACCGGCGGTTTGGAGCCTGGTTTTACTGCGGGTTTTGCGGCTGAAGCCGGAACCTCAATCGTTTTGCTGCCGCTGACGTCGATGTCCACGCGGCGATCGGGTTGCAGGCACGCGTGCAGCGCGCGGCCACCCTTGCCCTTGCAGTCTGCAAGCTTTGTCACCGGCTGCGTTTTGCCTTTGCCCACGGCGCTGATTTTTCTGCCGTCCAGCCCCTTGCTAATGAGGTAGGTTCTCACGGCTTCGGC
>JBEBHE010000408.1:0-3522 GCA_040081205.1 Burkholderiales bacterium
TTGCCGGCGATGTCCCACAGTGCAATGTCGATGGCCGACAACGCATACATGGCCGGCCCGTTGCGTCCGGAGCCCGAGACACTGCGCTGCAGTCCGTCCACCAGCGTGGTGATCTGCGTAGCATCGCGGCCCACACACAGTGGACTGAGAATATCGTCGATGACGGTTTTGGTTGCGGCGTAAATGCGATGGCCGAAACCTTCGCCCCAGCCGCTGATGCCTTCGTCGGTGTCGATGCGCACCATCAGCGTGTTAATGCTGGTGCGTGGCAGTCCGCTGGCGTTGGGCGCAATCTTTCCCGCAATGATGATCGGCGTATTGACGACGATGGTTTCGATTTTGGTGATTTTCATTGTTGACTTGCCTTTGTGTTATACCGTTCACTCACAAGCAGGTGAAGGATGAAGCGGGAGCAGAAACGCGCGGATATTATTCTGCCCCACCGAGCATGATTGCAATCGTCTGCGAGATTTTACAGTACACTTCACCTACCACCGTTGGAGAAAGCGTTATGTTTCGCATCTGTATCCTGATAGTCACCGGTCTGCTTGCATTGCACAGCACTGCGGCCGTCGCACAAACCTATCCGAACAAGCCCATTCGTATGATTTTGCCGTTTCCGCCGGGCGCGCCCAGCGATATCGTGGGGCGCGCGATGGCGCAGAAACTGTCCGAGCAACTCGGGGTGAACGTGATTGCCGACAACCGCGTGGGTGCGGGCGGTAATCTCGGCATATCGTTGGCGGCGAAGTCGCCGCCCGATGGCTATACGATCATGACGACATCGCCGTCCATCGCCATAAGCCCGGTACTGTACAAAAATACGGGCTATGACGCGCAAAGAGATCTGGTCGCCATCGCACGTTTTGCATCGATTGAAAACGTGATGGTGGTACATCCGTCGGTACCCGTGAAAACGCTGCGGCAGTTCATCGATCTCGCGCGCAAACAGCCGGGCAAGCTGAATTACGGCTCCGGCGGTGCGGGCACCACTAATCACTTGGCGAACGAGTTGCTGAAAACGCTGGAGAACCTCAATATCGTTCATGTGCCGTACAAGGGTGCGACCGTGGCTACCGTCGCGCTGATGGGCGGCGAAGTCGATCAGGTGGTGGTGTCGGTGGCGTCGATACTGTCGCAGATACGCGCGGGCAAGCTGCGCGCCATCGTCGTGCTGTCGGAGAAACGCGTGCCCACGCTGCCGGAGGTGCCAACCTCCACTGAAGCAGGCGTGCCGGCGTTCAGGATGTCGATCTGGTTTGGCCTCCTGGGCCCAGCGCGCTTGCCGCCGGAAATCATCGCGAAGCTAAATCAGGAATCGCTCAAGGCATTGGCATCGCCCGATTTGCTGCAACGCTTCGCAGGCGCGGGCGTCGATCCGTGGCCAGGCACGCCGGAGCAGATGGATCAATTGATTCGTAGCGAAACGGCGCGCTACGCAAAGATAGCGGAGAAGGCGGGGTTGAAGAAGGAGTAGGCAAGCATGCGGTTTCAAACCAATCACAGCTAAAGGGCGGAGAAAATCATGAAAGTGTATCTGGTGCATCACGTGGATGCGTTGTCAGCCGCGCAGGACCCGCAGCGCCATATCAGTCCGAAGGGGCGGGATGATGCCGATCGGTTGGGCGCGCGTTTGCGTGCGCTCGGTGTCGCGCCTGTGCGTATTCTGCACAGCGATAAGCAGTGGACCATCGATACTGCCGACCGCGTCGCTGCGAAGCTGGGGCTATCGGACAAAACGGCGAAAACTGCCTACCCGATCAATACCGACGATCCGATCGCGCCGTTCATGGCGGAAATTGCCACTGCCGGTGGCGACATCATGATGTGCGGTCACGTGGATTATCTGCTGCGCTCGGCCTCGCAACTGGTGTGCGGCGACGAGAAGCGCAAGGTGGTCGAGTTCAAGCCGGGCAACGGTACTGCGGTTTGTCTTGAGGGCAAGGGCAAAGATTGGGTCATCACCTACGCGTGGCGTACAGACCACGCGCCGGGGTGATGTTGCTCCGCGCCCCAGGCGCCGGTGCCCGGCGGCGCGGTTCGCTCAATTCGCCTTTGCGCCGGAGTCCTTGACCGCCTGCCGCCACTTGCGGATTTCCCGCGATACGAACTCGCGGGCTTCCTTGTCCGTCTGAAATTCCGGATCGAAGCCGTTTTCTACCAGACGTGTTCTGAACTCCGGCACGCTCATTACCGTGTTGAGCGCAGTGGTGAGTTTTTTGATCACGGCTACCGGCAGTCCGCCGGGTGCTGCGATGAAACGAAAGGCTTCAGGATTCACCGTGGGAAAACCGGCGGCGCCAAATGTGGGTACCGCCGGCAGTTGGGGAAACGGTTTTTTACCAGTCAGCGCGAGCGGTATCAGCGTGCCGGCCTGAATCTGCGGCATCACTGTGCCCGGCACGACAAACGTGAGATCGGTATGCCCGCCCAGCACATCCAGAATCGCGGCACCCGCACCCTTGAACGGCACATGCAGCAGATTTATTTTCGCGGCTGAATTAAGCATCGCCACGGTGAGATGGCTCGACGACCCCACGCCGGCGGATGCGCCGGTGATTTTGCCGGGATTGTTTTTCGCCGCCGTAATCAGCTCTTGAAGCGTGCGGACTTTGAGGCCCGGATGCGTTACCAGCACCGTCGGCGACGTCGCAATGATGGCCACAAACGTGAAATCACGCTCGGCATCATAAGTAAGTGAGTCGGCGAACGACGGATTGATCGCAAATGCGGTATCCATCATCCCGAGCGTGTAGCCGTCTGGCAGTGATTTGGCGAGTATCTGTGTGCCGAGCACGCTGCCTGCGCCGCCGCGGTTATCTACCACGATCTGTTGTCCGAGCAGCTCGCTCAGGCGTGGCGCAATCAGCCGTGCGAGCAAATCGGTACCACCGCCGGCGACGAACGGCACAATCATGCGAATGGGGCGTGTGGGATAGTTGGGTTCCGCTGCACTTGCGCCGTGCACGGGCAGCAACAGCAAAGCACCGAGCGCAAGAAGAATTCGGAATCTGCTGGGTTGGCGATTCATGGAGCGTTCTCCTTGGCGTAAATAAAGCGCGCTTAAAACGTATTTAAAAACATAAATTTATATTAACACTATCTTTGTGCGTACTTCGCCAGCAACTCGCGATTGATTTCGATGCCTAGCCCCGGCCCCTGCGGTATCGCCACTATCCCGTCACTATGGCGAATCGGCTCTTTCGCCAATTCGGTACGCAGTGCGTTCTCGCTCATATCGAACTCCAGCAACGCGGGGAACGGCTCATGCGCGCGCGGCGAGTCGGGTTGCGCTGCAAGCAATTGCAGCGTCGCTGCCAGCCGGATCGCCGTGCCGAACATGTGCGGAATTACCCGCACGTGGTTCGCGCTCGCCATCGCCGCGATTTTTCGGTACTCAGTAAAACCGCCGCAGATGCACACGTCCGGCTGGATAATATCCAGCGCGCGCTCCTGCACCATGCGGCGGAATGCGCGGTGGCCGCGCAGTTGTTCCGCGCCGGAAATCCGCACCTTCAGGGC
>JBEBHE010000109.1:0-13143 GCA_040081205.1 Burkholderiales bacterium
GCCCAGGTCATAGGATTTGGTATCCCAGTTATGGGTCAGTTCCAGCACCGACGTTTTGGATTCGTCGTCGTAGCCCACGAAAGTATTGGTAAAACGCCCCGACGGGTATTCGGATTGGCGCAGCAACTTCATGCCCAGCACCTGCGTGTAAAAATCAATCGAGCGTTGCAGGTCGCCGACGCGGATCATCGTGTGCAGCATTCTCATACCGGCGTCTCCCGTTAAATCTGCACCATTTCAAAATCGTCTTTGCGTGCACCGCATTCCGGGCACGTCCAGTTGATCGGCACGTCCTCCCACTTGGTGCCGGGCGCGATGCCTTCGTCGGGCAAACCCGCCTCTTCGCTGTATATCCAGCCGCAGATGAGACACATCCAGGATTTGTACTCGGTTGGGTTCTTCGGTGTTTCGTTGGTCATGATGAGTCGGTAGATGAGGGGTGAAATGAGCGGTTGAATTGAGAAATTGCGCTAAAATTGGATTTTAATCGTGATTCTAATCGATTCGGCATGCTGTTTCTTCTGCAGAATCTTTCCTGATTGATGCCATGCCTGACGTTCCCCCGATTGTTCTTGTTTTTTCCGCCACTGACCCCACCGGCGGCGCAGGCATGCAGGCCGATATCCTCACGCTCGCCAGCATGGGATGCCATCCGCTGTCGGTGATTACCGCAATCACCGTTCAAGACACGATGGGCGTTGACGACATCATGCCGATCGACGCCGACTGGATTGCCGATCAGGCGCGCTGCGTGCTCGAAGACATGCCGGTGGCCGCGTTTAAAATCGGCGTCATCGGCAGCGTGGATGCTGTCACCGCGATTGCCGAAGTGGTGTCGGATTATCCCGAGATTCCGCTGATACTTGATCCCGTGTTGAGTTCAGGGCGCGGCGATGAATTGGCGAACGACGATATTATTACCGCCGTGCGCGAACTGCTGATTCCGCAGACCACCATCATCACACCGAACAGCCTCGAAGCGCGCCGGCTGGCGTTGAACGACCGCGATGACAAGGACGATCCCGATCTGGAAGAGTGCGCGAAACGCATTATCGCGTCGGGTTGCGAATACGTGCTGATCACCGGCACGCACGAAAATACGCTGCAAGTGGTGAATATTCTGTATGGCGACGAAGGCGTGGCCAGCACAGAATCATGGCCGCGGCTGCCGGGTCAATATCACGGATCGGGCTGCACGCTGGCCTCCGCGATCGCGGCCACCATCGCCAACGGCCTGCCGATGGTCGAGGCAGTAAAAGACGCGCAGGAATACACCTGGCAATCGCTCAAAGCCGGATTCCGCGCCGGCATGGGACAGCATATTCCTGACCGGCTGTTCTGGGCGCGCGAGGACGAACGCAACGAACCAACCGCCCAAGGCGATGACCCCGGGAAAGACGCGGCATGAAGCATCTGCGTGGTTTGTATGCGGTTACGCCGGACGAGCCTGACAGCGCGCATTTGATGGCGCTGGTGCGTAGCGCCTTCACCGGCGGCGCACGTTTTCTGCAATACCGCAATAAAGTGGCAGACGCTGCGGTGCGCCTTGCGCAGGCAACTGCATTGCGCGCATTGTGCCGCGATTTTGATGCAGCGCTGATCATCAATGACGATCTCGAATTGGCGCTGGCGGTCGATGCCGACGGCCTGCATCTGGGTGGCGAAGACGGATCGCTGGCGGCGGCACGTGCGCGGCTGGGCCCAGACAAATTGCTGGGCGCCTCCTGCTACCGAAGCCTTGAAAACGCCGAGCGCGCGATTGCCGAGGGCGCGGATCACATTGCGTTTGGCAGTTTTTTTGTTTCTACCGTCAAACCCGGCGCGGTACGTTCGACGCCTTCGTTACTAACCGAGGCGAAGCAAAAGTTTAACGTGCCGGTAGTCGCCATCGGCGGCATTACGCCGGACAACGCGCCGCTATTAATTGCCGCCGGTGCAGACAGTGTCGCGGTAATCTCGGCGTTGTTTAGTGCGCCCGATGTCGCGCTCGCGGCAAAAAAATTTATTGCTCTGTTTGGTAACTCGCCATGAAACAAAGCCAAAAACTATTTAATCACGCACAGCTGATTATCCCCGGCGGCGTCAATTCGCCGGTACGCGCGTTTCGCTCCGTGGGCGGTACGCCGCCGTTCATCAAACGCGGACGCGGCTCGCTGATTTGGGATGTCGACGGCAATGTGTACATCGATTACGTCGGTTCTTGGGGGCCATTGATCGTCGGCCACGCGCATCCGGATGTGGTGAAGTCGGTGCAGCAAGTTGCCGAGCGCGGCCTCTCGTTCGGCGCGCCCACCGAAGCCGAAATCGAAATGGCGGGCCTGCTGATAAAACTGGTGCCGTCGATGGAACAGGTACGCCTGGTCAGCTCAGGCACCGAGGCGACGATGAGCGCGATTCGCGTCGCACGCGGGTTTACCAGGCGCTCAAAAATCATCAAGTTCGAGGGCTGTTATCACGGCCATGCGGATTCGTTGCTGGTAAAAGCCGGGTCGGGCGCACTTACCTTTGGCCAGCCGTCGTCCGCGGGCGTGCCAGCGGAGACTGCCGCACATACGCTGGTGCTGGATTTCAATGACGAGGCCGGATTGAACGCCTCCTTCGCACGCGAAGGCGGCGAGATCGCTGCGGTTATTGTCGAACCGGTGGTCGGCAACGCCAATCTGATTGCGCCGAAGCCGGGCTTTCTGCCATTGCTGCGCGAGCTCTGCACCCAGCACGGCGTGGTGCTGATTTTCGACGAAGTGATGACCGGATTCAGAGTAGCACTCGGCGGCGCGCAGGCACTCTACGGCATCAAGCCCGACATGACTACGCTCGGCAAAGTGATCGGCGGCGGCATGCCGGTGGGCGCGTTCGGCGGACGGCGCGACATCATGGAGTGCGTTGCGCCGCTGGGGCCCGTGTATCAGGCCGGCACATTGTCAGGTAATCCCGTTGCAGTGGCGGCAGGGCTGACGACGTTAACGCTGGTGCAGGCCGCGGGCTTCTACGACAAACTGGCGGCAACCGCATACGCGCTGTGCAAAGGATTAAGCGAGGCTGCAGCAGCGCGCAATATCCCGTTCTCAGCGCAGCACGTCGGCGGCATGTTCGGATTGTATTTTCGCGGGTCGCCTCCGCAGACCTACGCCGAAGTCATGCAGTGCGACAAAGAGCGCTTCAACGCATTTTTTCACGCCATGCTGGCGGAAGGCGTGTATCTCGCGCCGTCGGCTTATGAAGCGGGATTTGTGTCATCGGCGCATAGCGCGGCCGACATTGAAAAGACCGTAGTCGCAGCGGATAAGGCGTTCGCCACGCTATAAATATTTGTTTAAAAACAAATATTTATGTCTTTTATTAGCGCAGCCCAGCGATATATTCCGACACTGCGGCAATCTCGCGATCCGACAATTTGCCGGCCACAGTACGCATCATGCTGTTCGGATCGTTCTTGCGTTCACCGCCGCGGAAGGCTTTGAGTTGTGCTGCGGTGTATTCGGCATGTTGACCAGAGACGCGCGGAAACTGCGCCGGTAGCCCTGCGCCGTTTGGCGAATGACATGAAGCACATGCGGCCAACCCCTTGGCTGCAATGCCGCCGCGATAAATCAGCTGCCCTTGCTTGACCAGTTCGGCATCGCGCGCGGCGCGCGGACGCGGTGTCTGGCTCGAATAATACGTCGCGACATTTTTCATGTCGTCATCCGACAACGGCGCGGCCATGCCGGCCATTACCGCGTTGTTGCGCTCGGCAGGTTTCCCGCCCTGCGATTTAAAACTGCTCAGCTGGCGATAAAGGTATTCCGCGTGCTGCCCTGCGAGATTAGGATTAACCGCCAGCGGGCTGTTGCCGTCCGGACCATGACATGCAGCGCACACTTTGGCGGCAATTTCCTGGCCTTTGGCAGCATCGCCCTTGATGACGGATTGCGCAAGCAACGTGGGCGCATAGGTGGCAGCGGTTGCGCAGGCGACAGTCGCCAGAATCAGGCGGAATTTCATGAGTGCTCCGGTAAAACGTAAAGTAAGCGCGTAAATAAGCAGGGGAATTACAAGCGCCGTATTGTATAGTACACGGCTATTTTCGCGCCAGATTTGGGCGCATTTACAAAGACCTAGGCGCAGCCTAGCGTAACCCAGCCATGACCCATCCCGCTGTTGAGTTTCTGGCCTCCGCGCATCGCATGGAGGAAATGTGGCCGGATACGGGCCGCGAGGTTGCATTTGCCGGGCGCTCCAACGCCGGAAAATCCAGCGCCATCAATGCACTGGCAGCCAAACATAAACTCGCTTTTGTGAGCAAAACACCGGGGCGCACGCAGACTATCAACTTTTTTAGCGCAGGCAAAAACCGCCGCTGGGTGGATTTGCCGGGCTACGGCTACGCCAAGGTATCCAAGACCGAGCGCGAATACTGGGGTGAGTTAATAAGCACTTACCTTACTAATCGTAGCTCTTTGTTTGGATTGATAATATTGGTTGATTCACGGCACGGCATCAAACCGCTGGACGCACAATTGATCGCGTGGTTTTCACCCACGCAGCGGCCGATTCACGTGCTGCTGACCAAGGCCGACAAACTGACCCAAAGCGAGTCGATGGCGATACTGCGTAAAGTGAAGGGCGAGTTGGCCCGCGGCTATGCCAATTGCACGGTTCAGCTTTTTTCAGCGACAGCGAATCGTGGGGTCGCCGAGGCGAATTCGGTGGTCGCCGGCTGGCTGGATACGCCAGTGGAAATCTCAGAACACCGTACAGAAAAAACCCCCGGTAAAGGGGAGTAAACCGGGGGCGAAAATGCCTTAATTGGATTAAGGCGCCCGCTCAGGGAGGTGAAGCGGGAGACGATAAATCGTCGTCTATTCTTAAGACGCTTATAATCATCCAGAGTTCCCAATTTATTTTCTCTCTGTAATCATCATCTTATGAGCACACATCCCACACATGGCTTAGGGGCATTCCCGCAACGGCGTATGCGCCGTATGCGCCGCGATGATTTTTCGCGGCGGCTGATGCGCGAGAACCGTTTAACCGTGGACAACCTGATTTATCCGGTGTTCATCATCGACGGCAAAAACCGCACGCAGAAAATCGATTCCATGCCCGGCGTCGAGCGCTACACCATCGACAAATTGCTCGCGCGCGCCGAAGAATGCGTGAAGCTCGGCATACCAGCGATGGCGCTGTTTCCCGCCGTGGAATCAAAACTCAAAACCGCTGATGGCCGCGAAGCCGTTAATCCGAAAGGATTAGTGCCGCGCGCAGTGACGGCGCTGAAAAAACGTTTTCCTGAACTCGGTGTGATCACCGATGCCGCGCTCGATCCATACACCACGCATGGTCACGACGGCGTACTCGACAGCAAAGGTTATGTGCTCAATGACAAAACCGTCAGCGTGCTGCAACAACAGGCGCTGGTGTGTGCGGGCGCGGGCGTGGATATCATCGCGCCTTCCGACATGATGGATGGCCGCGTCGGCGCGATACGCGCGGCACTCGATGCGAAAGATTTTATCCACACGCGCATTTTGTCGTACGCCGCGAAATACGCATCGGGGTTTTACGGCCCGTTCCGCGATGCGGTGGGCTCAAGCAAAACGCTGGGCGGCAGCAATAAATACACCTATCAAATGGATCCGGCCAATAGCGACGAAGCGCTGCGCGAAGTCGCGCTCGATCTCGAAGAAGGCGCCGACATGGTGATGGTCAAACCGGGCATGCCGTATCTTGACATCGTGCGCCGCGTGAAAGACGAATTCAGAGTGCCGACCTACGTGTATCAGGTCAGCGGCGAATACGCGATGCTGAAAGCTGCCGCGCGTAACGGTTGGCTCGAAGAAAAACGCTGCGTGATGGAAGCGCTGCTCGCGTTTCGGCGCGCGGGCGCGGATGGAATCCTGACTTACTTTGCGGTGGATGCGGCGCGGTGGTTGAAGGACGGCCAGTAAGAAATATCAATAGAACAAACATTCATATTGCCAGAACATCTCAGCACTTTTTTCGGATTCAGTTTATCGCTAGGAAACTATGAAGCGGGATACTGCGGCTAAGGTATTGGCACACGTCGAAGCTTTGTTCGAGCAAGGCAACAACGTGTTACACCTCATCAATAACTTCGGCTCAGAAGAGGAGCGTAGGCGATATCAGGAAATATTAGGGGCTGCAGTTGCAAACATTGACCTCGATCTGCTTGAGCCAATTTACAAACAGTATCCTGATTTGAGGCCAAATGGCATGGAGGAGCAGTTGTGAAATTAATGGAACCGTTCGCTAGTTAACATCCCTGCGACAACAACTCCTCCACCATCGCCAACTTCGCCCGCTCAATAGCCTTCCCCGCCAGCGACGTTTTCAGTGGCGCGCGCGTATCACGCGGCGACAGCACGGCAATTTCAATGTCAGTGCCATCGTCGTTCATGGTGAACACCGGCACGGTAATGCGTGCCTCTCCGCTGTAGAGCGACGTCTGCCCCGGTTTGTAATCGATGCCGCGGCCGATCAGAAACAACTCTACCGTCTTGGCGTCATCCGTAAATAACTGAAGATTGATGTCGGCGTATTTGCCGGCGCTACCGCTTAACACCGAGCCGCACAAATGCGGGTTGAATTCCGCCAGTTCCTCCATTGCGCGCACGGCTTTTTCGCGCAGTTCTTGCAAACGATCGCGCTGGTCATCGGCGTGAAAGGTCTGCTGGTAGCTTTTCAGCGCGTCGTCAATTTCATCGTTGCCGGGCAGGTGGCGCGTGTCGGCAACGCCGGCCTGGCGCGCGGCTTTTTTCTTGGCCAGCGCGTAATCCTCAATGCCGTCTTCGACCATGATGCGCGCGGCTAGATGGGCGATACGCATGCGCTCGTCTTTACGCACGCGACCACTGGTTCGCGTGCGTTCCTCATGGCACTGGTGGATACGAGACATTATTGTTTTAAAACAATTGGTTACGAGCGGCGTCCGGGATGGCAGACGTGCCGGGCTGGGCGCTTGCAGGGGTGTCGCCTGAACTCTCTTCGCGCGGCGCATATTCCTGATAATAGACCTCGCCGCCGGTGGTCAGCAGCCCCTTCGGTGTGTCCAGTGACTGTTCGGGCACGCCCTTGAGTACCACGCCCATGTAGTTGATCCAGATCGGCAGCGCCACGCCGCCGCCGGTTTCGTTTCGGCCCAGCGTTTGCGGCTGGTCGTAGCCCACCCACACCACGCCCACCAAGCCGGAATTAAAGCCGGCAAACCACGCATCTAGAAAATCGTTGGTAGTGCCGGTTTTGCCCCCAAGGTCGCCGCGACCGAGTTTCATCGCCGAAGCCGCCGTGCCGCCGCGCACGACGTCACGCATCATGCTGGTCATGATGTAGGCGTTGCGCTCGTCTATCGCGCGCTGAGCCGACTCCCTGGCGCGCACGGGCCTTTCCTCGAACAACACAGTACCGCGTCCGTCTTCGATGCGCTGGATAAAATAGGGTTTGATGCGGTAGCCGCCGTTGGCGAACACGGAGTAGCCGGCCACCATTTGCATCGGGGTCACGTTGCCGGCTCCCAGCGCCATCGTTAGATACGGCGGATGCAGTTTGGCGTCGAAGCCGAATTTGGTGATGTAGTCCTGGGCATAGTGGGTACCGATCGATTGCAAAATGCGGATCGACACCAGGTTTTTCGAACGCATCAGCGCGTTGCGCATGGGCATCGGGCCGTCGTATTTGCCGTCGTAATTTTTGGGATCCCACGCCTGGCCGCCGGTTTGCGTAGCGGTGAATTGCAGCGGCTCGTCGTTGATGATGGTCGAAGGCGTGAAGCCTTTTTCCAGTGCCGCAGAGTAGATGAACGGCTTGAAGCTGGATCCGGGCTGGCGCAGCGCTTGTGTGGCGTGGTTGTATTGCGCGCGATTAAAATCAAAGCCTCCGACCAAGGCGCGAATCGCGCCATCTTTCGGGTCAGCCGAAACCAGCGTGGATTCGACAGCCGGTAACTGTGTGATAAATAAGCGTTTTTTCTCGTCTGGCTGCACGCGGATGATCGCCCCGCGCCGGATGCGCAGATTGGGACCGGCCTTGTCGGTCAGCGCCTCGGCGACGAACTTGAGACCGGCAGCATCGGTGATTTCGATCCATCCGCCACCACGCCGGTACGCTTTGACGCGCTTGGGCGCCGCCTCGGTAACAATGGCCGCAACGATGTCGTCACTATCGCCATGTTCTTGCAACGCCTCTTCCAGCGTTTCCTCGGTCGCGCCCACGGTTACCTCGGCATACGCCTCCGGACCGCGGTATCCGTGACGGCGGTCATATTCGAGCACGCCTTTGCGCAGCGCGGCATACGCGGCTGTCTGGTGATCCACGAGAATAGTGGTGTAAACCTTCAGGCCCAGGGCATACGCGCCCTCCTGATAGCGCTCGTACATGGCAGCGCGCACCATTTCCGCGACGTATTCAGCGCGGGTAGCAAATTCGTTGAGTTCGTTTTTTACCGCCATCGGCTGCTTGTCGGCATCCACCTGCTGCGCAGCGGTAATGGCACCCATTTCACGCATGCGGCGCAGCACGTATTGCTGGCGCAACTTGGCGCGAGCGGGGTTTGCCACCGGATTAAAGCTCGACGGCGCTTTCGGCAATCCGGCCAGCATGGCCGTTTCGGCAAGGCTCAGTTGATCGAGCTTTTTGCCATAATAAATGTGCGCGGCAGAAGCAAAGCCATAGGCGCGTTGGCCGAGGTAAATCTGGTTGATGTACAGCTCGAGAATCTGCGATTTGTTCAGGCTCGATTCAATCTTGAACGCGAGCAGTATCTCGTTGAACTTGCGCGTGAGTGTTTTTTCCCGTGACAGGAAAAAATTACGCGCAACTTGCATGGTGATGGTGGAAGCGCCCTGACGCGGGCCGATCAACGTGAAGTTCGCGATAGCGGCGCGTGCGAGGCCGATGTAGTCAACGCCCTTGTGCTGATAGTAGCGCTCGTCCTCCGCAGCCAGGATGGCATCCACCATGGGTTTTGGCACCTGCTGCATGGACACCACCGCACGGCGTTCCTCACCAAATTCACCGATCAGCTTGCCATCGGCGCTATAGACCCGGAGGGGTACCTTGGGCCGGTAGTCAGTGAGCACTTCCAGCGAGGGAAGGGTAGGCCAAATCATCACCGCAACGAACGCAAACAGCAGCGCTGTTGCAAAAACCCCTACAACCACAAGTAATAGGGGATAGGTTAACCAGCGAACAGACATTTAGGGGTGGCCTTGTTGGCAATATCTTGAGAAAATTCCTGCACTTAGCTGCTTTTGTTGATAGTGTACTTGAATGTCTACCAACTGAAAAATTAACAAGCTACACTATATCCCAGAATACCGATTTGCTCTAAGTAGAAACAAACGCGTCTTCTTGGAAGCGTTTACAAAAGAATGGGTTACAGTTAGAATTTAAAGTAATTTACGGGCGAAAACACTTATATGCCTATTATTAAAGGGAAATTCGGCGGCGCGATGGGTGGTTTGGAGCGTATGTTCCAAGTCAAATCGCCGCCATTGATTGGTGTTGATATCAGCACCTCTGCCGTAAAAATGGTGGAGCTCACGGATCGTGGGAATCAAATGTATCAGGTCGAGCGCTACGCTATTGAGCCGCTGCCGCGCGATTCCGTGGTCGAGGGCAACATTAACAACCTTGATGCGGTAAGCGAAACGCTCAAGCGCTGCCACAGCAAACTGGGCAGCAGCATCAAGAATATAGCCATCGCGTTGCCCAACGCCGCCGTCATCAGCAAAAAAATTCTGGTTCCGGCAGGTTTGACCGAGGACGAGATAGAAGTTCAAGTCGAAACCGAAGCCAACCAATACATTCCGTTCTCGCTGGACGAAGTGAATCTCGACTTCCAGGTACTCGGGCCGGCGCCGGGCAGTCCGGACGATGTCGAAGTCATGATTGCCGCCTCGCGCAAGGAAAAGATCGAAGATCGTGTCGCAGTATCGGAAGTAGCGGGGCTGAAAGCAACAGTGGTTGACGTTGATCTGTTTGCCTCTCAGGCGGCGTTCGAACTGATCGAGTCCCAATTCCCGGAAAAGGGCAAGGACCAGAATATCGCTATCGTGGATGTGGGCGCGTCGTTTACGAATGTGAATGTGCTGCGCAACGGTCAATCGATTTATCTGCGCGAACAGCCTTTCGGTGGCGCCCAGTTGACGCAGGAAATCCAGGATAAATTCGGGCTGTCACGCGAGGAAGCCGAAGTCGCCAAGCGTGCCGGCGGCCTGCCTGATAACTACGAAACTGACGTGCTGAATCCGTTTCTGGAAACCTTCGGGCTGGAAGTGGCGCGCGCGTTGCAGTTCTTCTTTACCTCGACACAGCACAATCAGGTTCACCACATTGTGCTGTCGGGCGGATGTGCGGCGCTGCCGGGCGCGGATGCCGCCGTGGCAAAACGTACGCAGGTCAATACGGTAATAGCCAATCCATTCGCCAATATGGCGCTGTCGTCTAAAGTGCGGCCGAAAATTCTTGCCCAGGACGCGCCGTCGCTGATGGTGGCCTGCGGCTTGGCATTGCGGAGGTTTGACTCATGATGCGCATTAACCTGTTGCCGCATCGCGAGATCCGGCGCAAACAACAGCAACAACAATTTTTCGCGGCGCTTGGCTTTGTGGCTATCGTTGGCGCGGTAATCGCCTATGGCGTGTATTACTTCCTCGACGAAGAACACGTCAATCAAGTCAGCCGCAACAAGTACCTCACCGAGGAAATCGCCAAGGTGGACAAAGACATCGCGGAGATCAATCGCCTCAAAGATCAAACCGCGTCGCTGCTGGCACGTAAACAGGTCGTGGAAACACTACAGAGCAATCGTGCCGAAACGGTACATCTGCTCGATCAGCTGGTACGGCAACTGCCAGACGGCATGTACTTGCGCTCAGTGCGGCAGCAAGGCGCAAAAGTCACTGTCAACGGCGTGACGCAATCACAGGCACGCGTATCGACGTTGATGCGTAATCTGGAGTCTTCGCAGAAACTGGCCAATCCGGCGCTGGTCGAGATTAAGTCCATCGCGCAGGGAGCAGCGGGACGTGCCAACGAGTTTACGATGAACGTGACCGTTGTTCGCCCAAAACCCGAAGACGCACAGCGCCGCGCGCCCGCAAAAGGATAATTCGCCATGACACTCGACGAACTGCGACGCCTGGATCCGAAGAAGATCGGCTCATGGCCGGTACTACCCAAAATGGGGGTACTCTTATTGGTGCTTTTACTCATACTCGGCGCCGCCTATTGGTTTGTCTGGAAAGACCAACTGGCCCTGAACGAATCCGAGCGCGCCAAGACGGATCAACTGAAAACAACCTTTCTCGATAAGAAAAAAGTTGCTATTGATCTGCCGGCGTATCGCAAACAGTTGGATGATATCGAGAAACAATTTGGCGCGTTGCTGAAGCAACTCCCCGGCAAATCCGAAATGGATGCGTTGCTGACCGATATCAACCAAGCCGGTTTGGGACGCGGGCTCCAGTTCGAATTGTTCAAACCGGCTGCAGCGGAAACGGTAAAAGATTTCTATGCCGAGTTGCCCATTACGATTCGCGTGACTGGGAATTATCACGACATCGGCGCGTTTGCCGGTGACATCGGAAAGCTCTCCCGCATTGTGACGCTTAACGACATCGCTATCAGCGGCCAGAACGTGCTGGCGATGGACGCGACAGCCATGACATACCGCTATCTTGACGAAGCCGAAGTGGCTCAAAAAAGGAGAGCGGCGGCAGCCAAAGACAAAAAAGGCGCTCCGCCCAAAAAATGATGCGTAAATATCTCATAGCCTTGTGCGCGTGCGCGTTGCTGCCGGCATGCAGCAGCGAAAAGCATTCCGATCTGCGTCAGTTCGTAAAAGATTCGGACAACCTGCCACGTGGACGTATTCCGCCATTGCCTGAAGTGCGGCCTTACGTGCCCGTCGAGTATGCGGCGTTCGATCTCACCGACCCGTTCAAACCCCGAAAAATCGAGCCTCCGAAAGGTGCTGCGATAGCAGGTGGCATACAGCCTGACGCCAATCGGCGGCGCGAACCGCTGGAAGCTTACCCGCTTGAAGGTTTGAAGATGGTAGGCATATTGAAGCAAAAGGGATATTTCGCCTTGGTAAAAGCGCCTGACAATAATTTGTTCCAGGTGAAGTCGGGTAATTACCTCGGTCAAAACTTCGGACGTATTACAGAAATTTCGGACACTGCCATCAAACTCAGAGAAATTGTGCAGGACAGCAACGGCAACTGGGAAGAGAAGGACCAGACGCTGTTGTTGCAGGAATGACCAGGAGAATAAGATGAAAATTACCAATCCGTCGTTGTCGTCAATGTTAATGCTCGCGCGAACCGTTTTGTTCGCGGCCCTGCTGGGATCGGGCGTACAGGCGGCCTACGCCCAGAACAGCATCGAAAGCATAAACGTGTCTCCACAGAGCGGCGGCAGACTCGTCGTCCGCATCGGGCTCAAAGAAGCGCTCGCGACGCCGCCTGCCGGATTCACCGTGAACAATCCGCCGCGCCTTGCTTTCGACTTTGCGAATACGGCAAATGCCCTCGGCAAAAACGCACAGGATGTGTCCGACGGCGACGTTCGCCGTGTCAACGTGGTGCAAGCCGGCAACCGCACCCGCGTGGTACTCGAGCTGACGCGCGCTTTGAATTACGAAACGCAGATTGACGGCAAAACCGTACTGATCACGCTGCAAGGCTCGGCGACTGCCGCGGCCGGCGCCGCCGGCCAGCAATTCGCGGAAGCAAGCGCGACCGACCAGAAACATAGTCTGCGTAACGTCGATTTCCGCCGAGGCAACGCCGGCGAAGGCCGCGTCGTCATTGATCTATCGAGCAGCCAGGTTGGCATTGACCTGCGCAAGCAGGGCCGCTCCATCATTGTGGATTTTGTGAACTCCGACCTGCCTTCCAATCTTGCCAAGCGTTATGACGTGGCCGACTTTGGCACGCCTGTTCAGCTCATTGAAGCCACCAAGCAAGGCGGCAATACGCGTGTGGTTATTACGCCGACGGGAAACTGGGAACACTCCGCGTATCAAGCGGACAACCGCTTTATCGTTGAAGTAAAGCGGGTGGTCGAAGATCCTAACCGCCTTGTGCAAAAAGGCTTCGCGGGAGAAAAACTTTCGCTTAACTTCCAGAACGTCGAGGT
>JBEBHE010000409.1:0-3514 GCA_040081205.1 Burkholderiales bacterium
CTGGCGTTTACGGCGCTGATCGGCGTGCGCTGGCGCCATCACATCTGGCGGCTGGATGCGCCTGCGAACAAGCGGTAAATAGCAAACGCGCAAGATAACAATTGCGTTTATCATTACGTTTCAAATCCACCGGAGGCCTTATGAGTTTTGTTGAAATCGAGCGTGACGCAGGAATAATGACGGTGCGGCTGAACCGGCCGGATCGCATGAATGCGCTGGGCACCGAATTGCGTAACGAACTGGCGGATGCGTGGACGGAATTCCGCGATAGCTCCGATCTGGAAGTCGCTATTTTTACCGGCACCGGTCGCGCGTTCTGCGCGGGTGAGGACATGAAGGAATCCGTTGAGAAGGGCAGGGTCGGCGCGTCGCCGGAATCGGCGCGCAAGCCTAACCCCTACAACGATGGCACCATCGACAAGCCGGTGATCGTGGCGATCAACGGCTTTGCAATGGGCGGTGGCTTCAAGCTGGTGGAGCGCGCGGATCTGCGCGTGTCGGTGCGAGGTGCGACGTTCGAATCGTCCGAAGCCAAGCGCTGGCTGCTCGGCGGCTACGACCACGGCGTGAATGGAAACCTGTCGCATACCATTGCCACTGAAATCGCATTTGCATTCCGGTTTACCTCGGAACGTTTGTATGAACTGGGGTTCCTCAATCGGCTGGTCGATGCCGATCAGCTGATGCCCGCCGCGCGCGAAATGGCGGCGCATCTGATGACCCTGCCGCCGGCCTCGCGCGTAAACACGCTGACGCTGATGCGCGCGATGCGCCCGCATGTGTCCGATGAATTGGAAGACCTGGCCGCGCGGTTGAAAAATCATGGCGCGAAATCCGACCTCACGGAATCGCGCAAGGCGTTTACCGAGAAACGCAAACCGAATTTCAAGGGCTGGGATAACCCGGAAGACCGAAAACGCACGCCGCAGTTGAAGGTGGCCGGGAAATAATTTAACACGCAATTTTTAAGGACACGAAATGTATCAAACGATTTTGTGGGAAGTTCGCGAGCACACCGGCATTTTGACGCTCAACCGGCCCGACCGGCTCAATGCCATCGATACCGTCATGCGCAACGAAATTGCGGATGTGGTGCGCAAGGCTGAATTTGATCCGGACGTGTGGACGCTCATCGTCACCGGCACCGGACGGGGTTTTTGTTCGGGTGCGGATTTGAAAGCACGCGCCGAGTCGGAAAGCGCCGTGGGCGCGGCGAACGCCAATAGTATTACCGTGCAGCCCATGTTTGATGTGCAGTATTACTATCCGATCGCGTTTGGCGAGTTATCGAAGCCCGTGATCGCCGCCGTTAACGGCGTTACGCGCGGCGCGGGAAACAATATGGTTTTCGCGGCGGATTTTCGCATCGCCAGTGACAAGGCCAATTTTGGTTGCAACTTCGTCGAACGCGGATTGATGGGCGAGGCCTCGGCGTACTACCTGCCGCGACTCGTCGGCATGGCTATCGCCACCGAGATTTGCGTGCTGGGCGAGCCGTTTGATGCCGCCAAGGCCAAGGCGTGGGGACTGGTTAACGCGGTAGTGCCGCACGACAAGCTGATGGACGAAGCGATGGCGCTGGCGCGCAAAATCAACAGCAAAGCGCCGCTGGCAGTGCGCATGACCAAACTCGCGCTGCACCGCGCGCACGATCAGAGCGCAGAGCAGTTCGTCGATATGCAAAACACCATGAATACGAAGCTGCGCGTGACGGCGGATGCGAAAGAGGCGCTGGCTGCGTTTATGGAGAAGCGGCCGGCGAAGTTTAAAGGGGCGTAGGTAAGAAGGAAGAAATTTCTAATCCCGTCATTCCCGCCCGTACGGGAACGAACGGGTTCGTTGTCTCGGTTCCTGGTTACCGCCCCACAAACACCGGTTTGCGTTTTTCCATGAACGCCGTGCGGCCTTCCTCGTAATCTTTGCTGGCGAAACAGTCCTCAACCACGCGTTCGCATAGCGCATGGTCGCGCGTGTGATCGTCTTTCGCGATTTCGTTGAGACAAACTTTCACCGCTTTCAGGGTGAGCGGCGCATTGCCGCCGATGGTCTTGACGTAGTTGGCGACGTATTCCTCGAGCTTATCGACCGGCAGCACGCGATTGACCAGCCCCATGTCTTTCGCTTCCTGCGCATCGAACTGGCGCGCGGTGTAAAAAATTTCCGCGGTGTTCGCCGGGCCGACGATATCGCTGAGGCGCTTTAACGCGGTGTACTTGTAGCCAACACCGAGTTTGCCGGCGGGGATGCCGAAGCGTGAATCGTCGCTGCAGATGCGCAGGTCGCAGGTAAGCGCGGTGCCCAAACCGCCGCCCATGCAAAAGCCGCGAATCATGGCGATGGTTGGCTTCGGGCATTCGAGCAGTTTGGTAACGGTGGTGACGGACACCTTGTTGTATTCCGCGACGGCTTCAACCGTCGCGCGCTTTTCCTTGAATTCGCTGATATCTGCGCCCGATACAAACGCTTTGTCGCCCGCGCCTTTCAGCACGATGACTCTGACCGCCGGATCGGCGATGAAGTCGTTCAGCGCGATGTCGAGTCCCAGCCACATATCAAATGACATGGCGTTGCGTTTGGCGGGATTGTTGAACGTGATCCAGCCCGCCGCGCCGTCTTTGTGCGCGAGGAGTTTTTCGGTGTTGGTGGCGATGTTCATGGCGATCCTTTGAGTGAGGTGAGCAGATGTGCGAATTTTTCCCGATTGTATGCGTTTGACGCGCCGTCGCAAACGCACCTTGCGGTATAGTGACGCGGGGGGATTGCCTATGAAAACCGTGCTGGGTTTATTTGCGATGATGGGTTTGGTTGCCGCCGGGACGCTGCTTGCGCAACCGTACCCCAACAAGCCTGTCCGCTACATTGTGGGCTTCCCGCCCGGCGGCTCGACCGACTTGATTGCGCGCACCGCCGCAACAAAATTGTCCGAGCAAATCGGCCAGCAGGTTGTCGTTGAAAATCGCCCCGGCGCCGGCGGCACCATTGCGGCTGAAATTGCAGCGCGCGCCACGCCCGACGGTTACACCCTGATGCATGCCGGCATGACCATGGCGATCAATCCGGCGCTGCGTAAAAATCTGCCGTATGTGCCGCTGCGTGATTTCGCGCCGGTAACGTTGTTGAGCAAATTGCCCAACGTGCTGGTGGTGAGCAATGCGTTTCCCGCGAAAAACGTGGCCGAGTTTATTGCGCATGCCAAGGCGAATCCGGGCAAGGTGAGTTATGGGTCGTCGGGGGTGGGCGCGGTGCCGCATCTGTCGATGGAGTTGTTCAAAAAACTTGCGGGCATCGACATCGTGCATGTGCCGTACAAGGGCAGCGCGCAGGTGTTGACCGATTTGCTCGGCGGACAAATTCCGGTGATGTTCGACAACCTGCCGGCGAATTTGCCGCATATCAGGGCCGGGCGCATACGCGCGCTGGGCATACCGTCGGCGAAACGTAATCCGCAGCTGCCTGACTTGCCGACGTTTATTGAATCGGGGGTCGCGGGATTTGAAGTCACCGGCTGGCTCGG
>JBEBHE010000410.1:0-3509 GCA_040081205.1 Burkholderiales bacterium
GTGTAAAAATACAATAAAAACAAATACTTACAATTTAACGCGCTGTGGCGCGCGCTAGCGGGTTGTTGCCACGTATTCGTCATCGCCCTGATGTTCGCGCTCGAATTTCAGGAACTCGAAATAGCCGCATGTAGCGCCGTAGGGATAGGTGCGGCACGGATGCGGGCGTGCTTCGTACACCGAACAGCGGCGATGCTCGCTGTTAAAAAATATGCAGGCTGAAGTGAACGATTCGTCGGCGTGATGGCGCAGCACCACTTTGCCGTCATCGATTTTGGTGTAGCGTTTTTCGGCGACGGCGGGTGTGATATCCAGATGTTTGGCCAGGCGCTTGATATCGTACTGCGAGACTTCAATGTGATCATAGGTGCAACAATAGCCGGGGCATTTGCTGCAATCGTAACGGTTTTTCATGTTTGTCTTTTGTGGTTGATTACTGCAGTGCGTTGGAGTGTCCTTCCGATTTTCCGTTATTTCGTCCCGCTGCGCTATCCATAATATAGGTGCCGAGTGCTGCCCACTCGCGTTCACCATAACCTTGAGCAATGGCTTTCATATGTTGCTCGCGTATCAGCGGGGCCGTGGGTAGCGGCACGCCCAGATCGTTCGCGGTTTGCAGCGCGAGTTCGACATCTTTCAAGCCGAGTTTTAAGGAGAAGCCTGGGTTGTCGGGGTTTTTCAGCATCATCTGACCGTAATTTTTGTAAGCGGGCGAATTCATCGAGGTGCTGGTGATGATGTCGAAAAACACCTCGGGATCAACGCCCGCTTTTTCAACCAGTGAAAACGCTTCGCCGAGGCTTTCGATGATGGTCGCCAGCAAATAATTGCGGGCGACTTTCACTGCGTTGGCTTTGGGCGCTTCGGCGGCCACATTAAACCAGCGCCGGCCCAGCACCTTGAACAACGGTTCACAACGTGCAATGGCGGCTGGCACGCCCGCCGCGATGATGTCCAACTCGCCGCGCGCTGCAAATTCCGGACGGCCAAATACTGGCGCGGAAACATAGGGCGAACCGTGCTTTTGATGCAGACTGTCGAGTTGTTGCCCCATGCGCAGGCTCACGGAGGCCATATTAAGATGCACGCTGGCCGCCGGCAATTTTTGCAACAGACCCGACGTAATCCACACGGATTCGACCGACGCATCATCCGCAAGCATGGTGATGACCACTTCAGCCGTCAGTGTTTGATCCGGCAAATCGGCGACTGCCGCGCCGCGCGCCGCGTAGGCATCTGCCGCAGCACGCGTGCGATTCCATACCACCAGTTGATGTCCGCTGTCGATCAGCCGCGACGCCATGCCGTGTCCCATTTGACCCAGGCCAATAAATCCGATTTTCATGTTGCGCGCTCCTTTTGACGGGATGAATTGTGTCGTAAACGCACGCATTGCGATAGCGCACCGCTGCGTGCGTTACAATGCAACTCCGCGTTTTCTGGAGGAGGGCGCCGTGAAAAAAATCGTTACGCTGTTGTTCGTTGCCGCATCAACAATGCTGCCGGGCGGGCAAGCCGCTGCGCAGGCCTATCCCAACAAAAGTATCCGCATCGTGTTGCCGTGGCCACCGGGCGGCATTACCGATGTCATCATGCGCGCGGTGAATATTCATTTATCCGAGGTGTTCGCGCAGCAGTTGGTGATCGATAACCGGCCCGGCGCCGGCGGCACACTGGGTGCGGCGCTCGTCGCCAAGGCGCCGGCCGACGGCTACACGCTGTTGATGCACGATATTGCCAGCCAGTGCATTTCGGCTTCGCTTTACGGTTCGAAGCTGTCGTACGATCCGCTGAAAGATTTTCAGCCGATCATGATGGTGGCCGGTTCGCCCATGGTGCTGGTGGCGAATCCGTCGCCGCAGGTGCGCACACTTCCGCAGCTGATAGCGCTGGCAAAATCCCGTCCAGGACAATTGAACTACGCGTCGTCGGGCGCGGGCTCGATAACGCATCTGGCTGCGGTACGCATGCAAAAACTGGGTGGCGTTGATATTCAGCACGTGCCGTTCAAGGGCAGTATCCCGGCGGCCTCGTCGGTGATGAACGGTGAAACCTTCATGTCGTTTTCCACCATACCAGCCTCGCTGCCTCACGCGAAAACCGGACGGCTGGTGATGATTGCGCAATCATTCGCGAAACGCTCGCTGCAGATTCCGGATGTGCCGACGATAGCCGAAACGCTGGGTGACTTTGATCTCGGTTTGTTGTCAGGACTGTGGGCGCCGCCGGGAACGCCGCGTGCCGTTGTGGACCGGCTGCACACCGAGACCATGCGCGCGATGGAACAACCGAAAGTGAAAGAAATTCTCGCAGCGAATTCCGCGATTCCGGGACGCATGAATCCGCAGGAATTTGCGGACTATCTCGCGCGCGAAACGCGCAATTGGGGCGAGATCGTGCGTACTTCTGGTGTAAAAATTGATTAACCAAATTAACCAAATGGACTAAGGGAAGAGGGCGAAAATGGATTTAGGCATCAAGGGCAGGGCAGCCATTGTCACTGGCGCAAGCCGCGGCATTGGACGCGAAGCGGCACGGCAGTTTCTGGAAGAAGGCGTACGTGTGATGATCTGCGGTCGCAACGCCGCGACGCTGGAAAAAGCGCGCGCCGAACTGGCGCAGCAAACCGGCGGCGAAGTGCATGCCGTTGTTGCGGACATGACTAGGGACGCAGACATCGCTAAGCTGGTGGACGCCGCGAAACAGAGATTTGGCACGGTCGATATTCTGATCAACAACGCCGGCCAAATGTATTCCGGCCGCTTCGCTGCCATGACCGACGCGGGTTTGAAAGAACAATTCGAAACCAAAATTTTCGGTTTCCTGCGCGCGATACGCCTCGTCTATCCGATCATGAAAGCGCAAAAGTGGGGGCGTATTATCAATATCATCGGCGGCGCGGGCAAAGAGCCCGATCCGTACATGTTCGGCAGCGGCATCACCAATAGCGGCTTGCTCAACATTACCAAATCGCTATCGACTGAATTCGGTGAAGACAATGTGCTGGTCAATGCGATCTGCCCGGGTTGGGTTGCCACCAATTTGTGGGAACGTAATGCCGAGGGACTTAAAGCCGATCTTCAGGTGAAAACCGAAGAAGAAGCGCGCCGCCTCGCTGCGCGCAAGAATTCGTTGAACCGTTTCGGCAAGCCCGAAGAACTCGCCAATGCGATTGTGTTTCTGTGTTCGGAGCGTTCGAGCTATATCACCGGTGTGTCGTTGAATCTGGATGGCGGACGCTTAAAAGGGTTGTGGTAGAAATATTAATAAGTATTTGTTTTTAAATAATAATTTTGATGTATAGCGTCTGCGTATTCTGCGGCACAGCGACCGGCACTGATCCGCAGTACGCCGATGCCGCGCGCACCATTGCGCGACTGTTGGTGCAAAAAGGCTGCCGCATTATTTTCGGCGGCGGCAAAGTCGGGTTGATGGGGATCGTGGCCGAAGCTGCGATGGCCGCCGGCGGCTATGTGATTGGTATTGCGCCCAAGTTGTTAATCGAAAAA
>JBEBHE010000411.1:0-3506 GCA_040081205.1 Burkholderiales bacterium
GACACATTGCACACCAGATAATCCGCCAGCGCGCAGACTTTCGAAATACCGGTAACGTAATCGGCGGCGGCATCGGGCGCATCGCGGTTTTTGCCGACATTGGCGCCGACAATACCCATAGTACCCATGGCACCTGCGTGCTTTCGACGGCGCAACTTCCCGACAAAATGCTCCAATCCCTTGCTGTTAAAACCAAAGCGGTTGATCACGGCCTGATCCTCGTTGAGCCGAAACAGGCGCGGCTTCGGATTGCCCGGCTGCGGCAACGGCGTCACGCTGCCCGCTTCGACAAAACCAAAACCGAGCGCGAGCATCGCGTCCATCACTTCGGCATCTTTATCGAAGCCGGCAGCCAGCCCCATCGGATTGGGAAACGAAAGATTCCACACGCGCGTGGCGAGTATCGGATCGTCCGTCGCGCTGACCTGTCCGGCAAGACCGTTTTTCAGCGCCCATATCGCCACGCTGTGCGCGGTTTCCGGCGGCAGAAGATGCAACAGAGGGCGCACGGCGCCGTAGCTCGGCATTTATCTAACTATTTGTTTTTATTATATTTTTATTCACTACCTGCACCTGACGTTCCGCCATGCGCTTTCGACCAACCGCGCGGATCGTTGATGAACTTCTCCACTTCAGCAAGCATTTTTGCATCAAAGGTTTTCGCCGCTTTCGCCACCGCCAGCACGTCCTGCCATGTCGCCAGCGCGTGCATGGTCACGCCCATGTCGTCGAGCAGCTTCGCGCCTTCCGGAAAAATGTTGTAATAAAAATTAACGAACACGTGATTGCACCTGGCGCCCGCTGCGCGCAGCGCGTTGCAGAAATTGACTTTGCTGCCGCCGTCGGTCGCCAAGTCTTCCACCAGCAACACACGCTGGCCTTCGGTGACCACGCCTTCGATTTGCGCGTTGCGGCCAAAGCCCTTGGCTTTTTTTCGCACATACTGCATCGGCAGCATCATGCGATCGGCGAACCACGCAGCGTACGGGATACCTGCTGTCTCGCCGCCCGCCACCGCGTCGAATTGTTCAAAGCCGACATCGCGATGAATGGTTGCGACGCCAAAATCCGTCAGCGTCTGGCGCACGCGCGGAAACGAAATCAGCCGCCGGCAATCGGTGTAAACCGGGCTCGCGAGGCCCGAGGTATAGATATAGGGCTTGTCACCCATGAACTGCACCGCATCGACCTCGATCAGCATTTTCGCCGTGAGTTCTGCCATCACTTTTTTGTCCGGAAATCCTATGCCGTGTGACATGTTGCCGCCTTTCTTATTACTGAACTTATTGCTGAGAATACCGCTGAATATCAATGGTACGAATGATACCTGCTTATCGTAGCGCTGAATAATCCTGCCCGCGCCGAAATCGCGCGAGGCATAATCTTCGCGCACCGTCATTCACAACGCGATAAGATTACCGTCACTTATTTTCACTGCTAAACTTTCACCCTACGGAGAACACGATGCCGGCCTCGAATAACATGCCTCAAGAAGTGCGCTACACGCTCGCCCCGGTACGCCTGGGCCCCATACCCGAAGATAAAATGACCGACGCGCAAAAGGCGGCGGTCGCTGCCGTCATGTCCGGTCCGCGCAAGCACATGGGCGGGCCGTTCAGCGCACTGCTGCGCAGCCCCGAGCTGATGAATCGCGTGCAGAAAGTCGGCGAATACCTGCGCTTTATTTGTCCGCTGGAAAAACGTCTCGGCGAGTTCGCCGCCATCATCGCGGCACGCCATTATTCGCAGCAATTCGAGTGGTGGGCACATTACCGGCAAGCCGTTGAAGCGGGCCTCAAAGCGGAAATCGGCGACGCGGTGGGTGAAGGCCGCCGTCCCACCGGCATGGCGGAAGACGAAGAAACCGTTTACGACTTTCTCACCGAGGCGCTTAAAAACAACGGTGTTTGCGACATCACCTACGCGCGCGCGGAAAAAAAATTCGGTGAACAGGGCATTGTCGATTTGCTGGCGGTGGCGGGTTACTATGGATTGCTGGCGCTGGTGATGAACGTCGCTCGCACGCCGGTGCCGGAAGGACCCGCGCTGCCGCTACCCGCATTACCGCTGCGCACGTCGTAAATCGTCAATAAAAAAATTATTTCGAGGGGCTGTCATGAGGCGCAAGCCGCCTTTGTTACACGGACTATGGTTGCTCGCGGCACTGACAACCGTGCCAGCACACGCGCAGGAGTTTCCGTCGCGCACGATACGTTTCGTGGTGCCGTTCCCGCCGGCCGGCGCCACCGATATTCTTGCGCGCGCACTGGCGCCGCCGCTGAATCGCGCGTTCGGCCAAAACGTGGTGGTCGATAATCGCACCGGCGGCAACACCGTGATCGGCACCGAAGTGGTATTCCGCGCGCCTGCCGACGGCCACACCCTGTTGGTGATCGCACCGAGTTTTTCCATTAACCCGTTTGTGCGCACGAAGCTGCCGTACGACACGCTGAAAGATTTTTCAGCGGTGGCGCGCCTTGCTGTAGTGCCGCTTACCATATCGATTCATCCATCGGTGCCGGCGAAAGATGTCAAAGAATTGATTGCGCTTGCGCGCGCAAAGCCGGGAGAACTCACGTTCGCCACCAGCAGTATTATCGGCGGACAGCGGTTGGCGGCGGAACTGTTTTTCCGTGAGCGCGCCAAAGTCGAAATCATCGCGGTGCCTTACAACGGCGGCGCGCCGGCCTCGACCGCCGTGATGGGCGGCCACACCACGATACTGGTGTCCAATCTGGCGGAAGCTGTGCAACAAATCAACGTGGGCCGTTTGCGCGGCATCGCGGTAATGTCGCTCGCGCGCACCGCGCAGTTACCGAGCCTTCCCACCGTCGCCGAATCAGGCTACCCCGGATTTGAAGCGGCGAACTGGTACGGCGCAGTGATTCGCTCGGCAACCCCGCGCGTCGTTATCGAACGGCTGAGTGCGGAGATCGGCAAAGCATTGCAGGCATCGGAAATACGCGACCATCTGATTCGCGGCGGACTGGATCTTGCGTATCTCGGCGCCGCTGAATTCGACACCTACATACGCGGCGAGATGCAGCGCAACCAGCGCATTGTTGCAGCGTTGAAATTGCGCATGGATTAATCTCGAATTTATATGGAAAAATAATGTTTAAAAACAAATACTTACACTTAATCATCACCGGATTGACACTGCTGGCAGGCACTGCCGCCAGCGCGCAAGAATATCCCAATCGCGCGCTGCGCTTCATCGTGCCCTTTCCGCCGGCGGGCCTGACCGATACGCTGGCGCGCGTGCTGGCGCCGCCACTGTCCAAAGCGCTCGGCCAGAACATCGTCATTGAAAATCGCACGGGCGCGAATACCGTCATCGGTACTGAACTCACCGCGCGCGCACCGGCGGATGGCTATACCGTGCTGTTCATGGCGACCAGCTTCACCGTGAATCCATTCGCACACAGCAAGCTGCCGTACGACACGCTGAAAGATTTCACGGGCGTCACGCGGCTGGTGTACAACCCGCTGATATTCTGTTCGCA
>JBEBHE010000412.1:0-3481 GCA_040081205.1 Burkholderiales bacterium
GTATTGAATGGTGCGCGTAACGAAGCACTGGCATGTGTATATGGTGCGCTGCGCCGACGGCTCGTTGTACACCGGGGTCACTGTGGATGTCGCGCGGCGCGTGGCCGAACACAACGGTGTTCGTGATGCCGGTGCGCGCTACACGCGCGCGCGCAGGCCGGTGAAACTGGTCTACCAGGAAAAGGCCGCGAATCGATCCGCAGCCTGCAAGCGCGAATACCGTATCAAGCAGATGATTCGCCCCGACAAACTTGCGCTGATTGGCGCCGCTCGTGCCAAGCGTGTTGAGCGTACTAAGCGCGCGGAATCAGCGCAAACACCTCATCGCCAAATCGTTGGCGCGCCTCGTCGTGCAACGGCTTCACTGCCTGCAAAAATGCCGCGCGCGCTTGCGGTGCCAGTTCCACGACTTCGCCGCCCTCGGCCTCGATAGCCTTGCGCGCAAGGCGCTCTTCTTCCACCGCGAGATCGCGTTGCGCCAGCACCGCTTTGCGTGCGGCGGCACGCATGGCTTCCTGCAATGCTTTTGGCCAGCTGTCGAACTGTGCGCGATTCATGTAGAGGCCGCGCGAGTGATAGCAGTGGCCGGAGAGCGTGTGATAGCGATGCGCTTTGTGCGCGCCGTAGTCGGCGGTATTGGCGAGCGGATTTTCCTGGGCATCGACCGCTCCCGACATGATGGCTTCCAGGCCGGGCTTAAGATCAAGCGGACACGGCACCGCGCCCAGCAGTTCAAAACTGCGGCGATGGGTTTCGCCCGGCATCAGGCGCACCTTCATGTCCTGCAAATCAGCGAGCGTGCGCACAGGCCGCAAGCGGTTGGAGATGTGGCGATAGCCGTTTTCAAAATAGCCGAGCACACGATAAGCGGGAATGCGTTCCTCAATTTTTTGCGTCATCCACGCGCCGAACGCGCCGTCGATGGCGGCGCGCGCCTGATGGAGATTGTCGAACAGAAATAACAAATCCACAAAGTCGAGTTCCGGCACGCGATCGGCGATATAGCTGGTGGATTGATAGGTGAGCGACAGCACGCCGGATTCCGCCATCCATAAGAGATCGGACGCCTTGTAGCCGAAGTCCATCACGTTCCAGACGGTATGCACGGCCACTTCATTGCCAAACTGCGCGGCGATGGTGTCACCCAGCACTTTCATACCGCGGCTGCAGGTGGTGTTCGGCGGGCCGTAACCGCCCAGGGTGATGCGGATGGGATTGTTCATATGGTTGTCTTTCACAGAATGGAAACGCCATTCTAACCGAGGCGTTCGCGGTGTTAACATCATCACCGGAGGTGATAATGACTGACGCACTGAACAAGCCGGCAATGGACGTGTTCGACGCAGCGCGCACGCGTCGCTCCATTCGCGCGTATAAACCGGACGCTATTCCATCGCAAACATTGCGTGACATCGTTGAGCTGGGGCGGCATGCACCGAGCGGATCGAATATTCAGCCGTGGCGCGTGCACGTGCTGACTGGCGAGATGCTGCGGCGTGTAGGCGGCGCGATCCAAAAAGCGTTTCTGAGCGACGAACCGGGCCATAAGCGCGACTACAATTACTATACCGATCCTATTGAGGAGCCTTATCTCGCAAGGCGTCGCGCCTGCGGCTGGGGATTGTACGGCGCGCTGGGAATCGGACGCGGCGATCATGAAAAATCACGTGCATACCGCGCGGGTAACTATGTATTCTTTGGCGCGCCTGCGGGGTTGGTGCTGACCATCGACCGCACGCTGGAAATCGGCAGTTGGTTCGACTACGGCATGTTCGCGCAAACGCTGATGCTGGCTGCACGGGCGCGCGGGCTGCATACGTGCGCGGAGGCGTCGATCGCCAGTTACCCCGGCATTGTGCGGCGTGAGCTCGGCATTTCGCGGGACTGGACGATCATGTGCGGCATGGCGATGGGCTACGCGCAAGACGCCGCCGTGGTAAACACTTTTCAGCCGTCGCGTATCGCGGTGGATGAATACGCGACGTTTTATGATTGAGGTTTTGTTCGGGAGTGACGGTATGGGTAAATGGATATGGCGTGTGGTCTGCGCATCAGCGGTTGGGGCATCAGGCATGGCCATGGCGCAGGAAGGCGCTGCGTATCCCACGCGCCCGGTGCGCATGGTGATTCACATTGGCCCCGGCAGCAGCATGGATATCATCGGTCGTGTGTTGGGCCAAAAACTCAGCGAGGCGTGGGGGCAGTCGCTGATTGTCGATAATCGTGCCGGTGCGGGTGGCACGCTTGGCATGGACGTAGTGGCGAAAGCGCCGCCGGACGGCCACACGATTTTGTTCGCGTCGAGCAGCATGGCAATTGCGTCGTCCTTCTACAAAAAGCTGCCGTTCGACACGCTGCGCGATTTCGAGCCGATCACGCAGATTACGTCGCGCTACAACGCGCTGGTGGTGCCGGTGAATTCGCAACTGAACTCGGTGAAAGACGTTATTGCGCTTGCCAGGTCGAAACCGGGGCTGGTGAGTTATGGTTCCGGCGGCGGCACCGGCAGTTCAGATCATATGGCGGGTGAATTGTTTGCGTTGATGACAGGCGCTCAATTGCTGCACGTGCCGTACAAGAGCGGCCCGCAAGCGGTGACGGATCTCATCGGCGGGCAACTCACCATCTATATGGGCGGCGTGCCGATTAATCTGCCGATGATCAAGTCGGGTAAATTAAAGCCGCTGGGGGTCAGCAGTCCGAAGCGCATCGCACAACTGCCCGATGTGCCGACGATTGCCGAAGCGGGCGTGCCGGGATTCGAGGTCAATGTGTGGTACGGTTTGTTTGCGCCGCGCGGCACGCCGCAGAAAATCATCGCCAAAATTTCCGCCGACGTAAGCCGCATCGTGAAAATGCCCGAGATGCGTGAACGCTTTTCCGGGCTGGGCGCGGATTCGGAAGGTACGTCGCCTGCCGAATTCAGAAATTATTTTCGTGCCGACGTCGAGAAGTGGGCCAGGGTGGTGAAATCCGCAAAGCTGTCGAGCGATTGATCGTAAGTGAGCATCACTAGCCGT
This sequence comes from Burkholderiales bacterium, assembly GCA_040081205.1. Lineage (GTDB taxonomy): Bacteria > Pseudomonadota > Gammaproteobacteria > Burkholderiales > SG8-41 > UBA5216. The sequence goes on from JBEBHE010000412.1 coordinate 3,021, forward strand.
CTATGAAAACATTGCTCATTGTGTTTCATAGCATGACCGATGGCGCGCGGCAGATGGCGGAGGCCGCAGCGCGTGGTGCATCGCGCGAGCCAAGCGTGCAGGTGCGCTTGTTGCCGGCGCGCGAAGCCGGTGCCGATGACGTATTGCAGGCGCATGGCTATATCTTTGTGACGCCGGAAAATCTGGCGTCCATGTCCGGCATCATGAAAGATTTTTTTGATCGCACGTATTACGCGGCTCTTGATCACATCGCCGGACGCGCGTATGCGACGCTGATCTGCGCGGGCAGCGATGGCGAAAACGCCGTGCGGCAGATGGATCGCATCTGCACCGGCTGGCGATTGCGCAAAGCGGCGGAGCCGGTGATTGTTTGCACGCACGCGCAAACAGCGGAAAAAATTCTGGCGCGAAAAATAATTAGCGTTGAAGATCTGCGCCGCTGCGAAGACACTGGTGCCGCG
>JBEBHE010000110.1:0-12863 GCA_040081205.1 Burkholderiales bacterium
ATGTGCAGAATCAGAATACGTTCCATGGCACGGGTCAAAATAGGATTGGGTTTCCATTCTTCGCACGGTGTGCCGAAGGTCATATAAAGAAAGTTTTCTACATACGACAGATTATTCTTCGGATACATGAACGGCTGACCGGTCGTGTATTTGTAGGTCATCGCCGTAATGGTCGGCAGCTTGGCGATCAGACGGAAAGCCGAAATCTCGCGGCTCTTCGCATCATTGATATCAATCGAATCGTGGTAAAACGCGGACAACGCGCCAACCACGCCGCACATCACGGCCATAGGGTGCGCATCGCGCCGGAAGCCGCTGTAGAAGCGCGACAACTGCTCGTGAACCATGGTGTGCTTGGTGACGATGCCGGAGAATTCGTCGAGTTGCGTCTTGTTGGGCAACTCGCCATTGAGAATCAGGTAGGAGGTCTCAAGAAAGCTGCATGTTTCGGCAAGCTGCTCAATCGGGTAACCACGATACTGAAGAATGCCGACGTCGCCGTCGATGTAGGTAATGCTCGAACGGCAACTCGCGGTGGACATGAAACCCGGGTCATAGGTAAACATGCCCGTCTTGCCGTAAAGACTGCGTACATCAATCACGTCCGGGCCTTCATTACCGCTATAAACAGGAAAGTCCACCGAGGGCTTGCCGTCGCTGAAAGAAAGCGTTGCCAGTTTCTCGCTCATGCCAATCTCCAGTTAAGTCCAGCTAATTGCAATTTATCGCAAATCGAATCGTAGAATCGTATATTGAAACGGTTTTCATGCGGTTCGCAGCATTTCCAGCACAGCGGCCAATCGAGCATTCACCGGCTCCGCCCGGCCCATGACCATGTCCAGTAGATCATTATCGTCATAAGCCAGCAATTCCTTAAATGCTGCCATTTGACCAGCATCCAGCGCGTCAAGATATCCTTCGGTAAACCGCTGCAACACCAAATCCAATTCAAGCAGGCCGCGGCGGCAATCCCAGTGAATCCTGTGGCGCTCTCGTTCGATCACGGCATTCACTCAAACCGTCCGCTTGACCAGCAAATCCTTGATTTTTCCGATAGCCTTGGTCGGATTCAAATTTTTAGGGCATACATCGACACAATTCATGATCGAATGGCAACGAAACAAACGGTAAGGGTCTTCGAGATTGTCCAGCCGTTCGTTGATCGCCTGATCGCGCGTGTCAGCAATAAAACGATAGGCTTGCAGCAAACCGGCCGGGCCGACAAACTTGTCCGGATTCCACCAGAATGACGGGCATGATGTCGAGCAGCAGGCGCACAGTATGCATTCATAAAGCCCGTTAAGCTCCTCGCGATCCTCCGGCGACTGCAAACGCTCTTTCTCGGGCGGCGGCGTGTCATTGACCACGTACGGTTTGATCGAATGATATTGCTTGAAAAACTGCGACATATCGACGATCAAATCACGGATCACCGGCAGGCCGGGCAGCGGACGAATTTCCACCGGCTCCTGCAAATCGGCCAGATTGGTAATGCACGCCAGACCATTTTTGCCATTGATATTCATCGCATCCGAGCCGCACACGCCTTCACGGCACGAGCGACGGAACGAAAACGTGTCATCCTCGATCTTGATGCGCACGAGTGCGTCGAGCAGCATGCGATCGGTCGCTTCCATCGCGACATCATAAAATTGCATGCGCGGTTTGGCGTCCACATCGGGGTTATAGCGGTAAATCTGGAAACGCATTTCGATTCCTTGCTGTTTTCTATACGCTAGTAAACGCGTGCCTTCGGTTCAAACGACTCGACCGTCATCGGCTTCAGTTGCACCGGCTTGTAGTCAAGCCGATTGCCTTCCTTGAACCATAAAGTGTGCTTCATCCAATTCACGTCGTCACGGTCGTGGTGATCACTGCGGTCGTGCGCGCCGCGCGATTCTTTACGAGCTTCCGCGGATATCATAGTCGCCAGCGCGACTTCAATCAGGTTATCAAGCTCCAGCGCTTCAACGCGTGCAGTATTGAATACTTTGCTCTTGTCCTGAATGAAAGTGCTCTTGGCACGCTCCGCCACCGCCAGCATTTTGCTCACCCCCTCGGTCAAACCATCAGGAAAACGGAACACGCCGCAATGCAGTTGCATGGTGCGGCGCATGTCTCCACCCACGTCGCTGACTCGCTCTCCCGACGTCGCCGAATCCAGCCGTGCAAGCCGTGCCATTGTTTTATCGGCAGCGTCTCCTGGCAGATCAGGCAGTGACGCGACATCCGCCGCGATATCCTTCACCACCTGTTCACCAGCAGATTTGCCGAACACCAGCAAGTCCAGCAGAGAATTGGTACCCAGCCGGTTCGCGCCATGTACCGACACGCAGGCGCACTCACCTGCTGCGTACAATCCGCGCACGATTTTTTCGCCACCCTTTCCGTCAGGCATCACTGCTTGGCCCTGAACATTCGTTGGCACACCACCCATCTGATAATGACAGGTCGGCACCACGGGAATCGGATCTGTCGCGGGGTCAACGTTCGCAAATTTCTTGGCGATCTCGCGGATACCAGGCAGACGCTTATCGATGACATCCGCACCCAAATGATCCAGTTTCAGCAGTATGTATTCGCCGTCTTTGCCTGCGCCGCGGCCTTCTTTAATCTCAGTGGCCATCGCGCGCGACACCACGTCGCGGCTGGCAAGATCTTTAACGGTGGGCGCGTAACGCTCCATAAAACGCTCACCATTTTTGTTCAGCAGAAATCCGCCCTCGCCGCGCACGCCTTCGGTAATCAGCACGCCCGCGCCCGCAACACCGGTCGGGTGAAACTGCCAGAACTCCATGTCCTCCAGCGGAATACCCGCGCGTGCTGCCATACCCAAGCCATCGCCGGTATTGATGAAGGCATTGGTGCTTGCGGAGTAAATACGCCCCGCGCCGCCGGTGGCCAACAACGTTGCCTTGGCCTGCAGAATCATTACTTCGCCGGTTTCCATTTCCAGCGCGACGACCCCCAGCACATCACCTTGTTGATTGCGAATCAGATCGAGTGCCATCCATTCGACAAAGAATTGTGTATGCGCCCGCACATTGCGCTGATACAGCGTGTGCAGCATCGCATGACCGGTGCGGTCAGCAGCCGCACAGGCACGCTTGATCGCGCGCTCGCCGTAATTACTGGTGTGGCCGCCGAACGGGCGCTGGTAAATCTTGCCATTGTCGAGTCGATCGAACGGCATGCCGTAGTGCTCCAGTTCAACCACCGCGTCGCACGCTTTGCGGCACATGAACTCGATCGCGTCCTGATCACCAAGATAGTCCGAGCCCTTCACGGTGTCATACATGTGCCAGTGCCAGTTATCCGGCTCTTCGTTACCCAGCGACGCCGACACGCCGCCTTGCGCTGCCACGGTATGCGAGCGCGTCGGAAACACTTTGGATAGCACCGCGACTTTGAGATTGGATTCCGCCAACTGCAGGGCAGCACGCAGCCCAGAACCACCCGCTCCCACCACCACTGCATCGAATTGTCTTTTGGCGATCGCCATTACCTGCCCCAAAGAATCTGTACAGCCCACGCGCCATACGCGACGAGAGCAAGGATCACCAGCGCATACAACGTCAATCGCACGCCGGTGTTCTTGATGTAATCCATGAATATATTACGCATGCCAATCCACGCATGCAAAAATAAACTCAATAAAAATAGTATGGTAGCAAGGCGCATCCACTGCGTGCCCCACATTATTTTCCAGTTGGCGTAATCGAATTGCGGCATCTTGAGCAGCATCACCAGAAAGAGAACGCTGTAGATCACCATCACGACCGCAGTAACGCGCTGCGCAAGCCAATCGCGCAAACCATAATGAGCTCCGGTGACTTCGCGATTTACCATAGCTTCACCCCGATCGCAGCTGTCAGTATCAGACTCACGCCGAGCACGATATAACTGGTAGCGCGTGCGGTTTTCAGTTCAAGACCGATATGCAAATCCAGCGCAAGATGACGGATACCCGCACAGAAGTGATGCAGGTACGCCCACAATACGCCTAGTAGCATGATTTTTGCCAGCGGATGACTTACCCAGGTCTTGAAAGCATTAAACGACTGCGAAGATTCCAGGCTGCTGCCCAGCAGGCACAGCAGAAGAGGCAGTACCAGGAAAAGAATCGCGCCGCTGACCCGGTGCAAAATAGACACAAACGCCGGCAGCGGCATGCGGATTTGCATCAAACTCAAATGTTTAGGACGACTCGCGGGCATCACATAACTTCTTTCAATGGTCGATTTACGATGTGCGCTACGATAGCTACGATAGATACAAAGAAAGGCCGAGTAAAACCAACGACCGTGCGAGGCCAAGCCCGTGTGAAAATTCTACCAGCTTTCAGCATGTTGCGGAACAGCAGAGATGAAGGACTAGTCACTTGCTATTCCACCGATTGGGCAAATCAATCAAAGACCTTTTGACGCCTGATCACGGTGCGGCAGTGCGCCCGTAAAGTTGACCCGGCACAGGGGGTTAGCTATCATCGCGGCTCTCGTGTGTCGTGCCATTTTCGTGGTATTTTGATTTGCCCCGGGCGCAACGGACGCGAACCTTTCAAGACCCGAAATCCAGGAGTTCCAACATGAAAAAACCCATGCGCGTTGCAGTCACCGGCGCCGCAGGCCAGATCGGCTACAGCCTGCTGTTCAGAATCGCCAGCGGCGAAATGCTCGGCAAAGACCAACCGGTTATTTTGCAGTTGCTTGAGATTCCCGACGAAAAAGCGCAAAAAGCCTTGAAGGGCGTGATGATGGAACTCGACGACTGCGCGTTCCCGTTGCTGCAAAGCATGATTCCGGCCTCTGATCCGAATATCGCATTCAAAGATGTTGATGTGGCGCTGCTGGTGGGTGCACGCCCACGCGGCCCCGGCATGGAGCGCAAAGATCTGCTCGAAGCCAACGGCAAGATTTTCGGGCCGCAAGGCAAAGCGCTGTCGGACAACGCCAGCCGCGATGTCAAAGTGCTGGTGGTGGGCAATCCCGCCAATACCAATTGCCTGATTGCGATGAAAAATGCACCGGGCCTCAAGCCTTCAAACTTTACCGCCATGATGCGTTTGGATCACAACCGTTCGCTCACCCAAGTCGCTCAAAAAGTCGGCAAGCCGGTGGCCAGCGTTAAAAAACTGCATGTATGGGGCAACCACTCCTCCACGCAATACCCCGATATTTTCAGCGCTGAAGTGGATGGCCAGAAAGTATGGCCAATGATCAACGACCAGAAGTGGCTGGAAGGCGAATTTATTCCTCGCATTCAAAAGCGAGGCGCGGAAATCATCGATGCGCGCGGCTTATCCTCAGCGGCGAGCGCCGCCAATGCCGCCATCGAGCATGTGCGTGATTGGGTTTCCGGCACGCGCGACGGCGACTGGGTAAGCATGGGCCTCGCATCCGACGGCAGCTACGGTATTCCCGAAGGGGTGATGTACGGTTACCCCGCCGTATGCAAAAACGGCAAGTTTGAAATCGTCAAAGGAATTGACGTCAGCGATTTCAGCCGTGGGCGCATGCAGGCCACACTCAAAGAACTCACCGAAGAGCGCGATGCGATCAAGCATTTGCTTGGCTAAAATACATTATAAGCATTTGTTTTTAAACAAAAAAAGCGGATAGCCTGGCAGCGTCCGCTTTTTTGTTTAGATGATCACGGATTCAGGATTTTGAAAGCACAAACAGATAGTCTCGCGACGTCCGTTTCAATTCGAGAAGGAAATTCGCCATGAGCAGCAACGATACCGCCGTCCCGTTCAGAGCCAAAAAATCCGTAGCCTTATCCGGCATCGCTGCCGGCAGCACCGAGCTATGCACCGTAGGCCGCAGCGGCAACGATCTGCATTATCGCGGCTACGACATTTATGATATTGCGGAAACCTGCGAATTCGAAGAAATCGCCTTTCTTCTGATTCACGGCAAGCTGCCGAATATTGCAGAACTCACCAACTACAAAGCGAAACTCAAACCACTGCGTGGGCTGCCTGCGTCGGTAAAAACAGTGCTCGAAGCCCTGCCTGCTGCCGCGCACCCGATGGATGTAATGCGTACCGGCTGTTCGGCGCTCGGCTGCGCACTGCCGGAAAAAGACGATCACAACATGCCTGGCGCGCGCGATATCGCCGATCGATTGATTGCATCTTTTGGTTCCATGCTGCTTTATTGGTATCACTACAGCACCAATGGCCGCCGCATTGATGTGGAGACCGACGACGACACCATCGGCGGGCACTTTCTGCATCTGCTGCACGGTAAGGCGCCCACCCCGGAGTGGGTGCGCGCAATGCATACTTCCCTGAATTTGTATGCGGAGCACGAATTCAATGCTTCCACCTTCGCCTGCCGCGTGGTCGCGGGCACCGGCGCCGACATGCACTCGGCAATCACCGGCGGCATCGGCGCACTGCGCGGTCCCAAGCACGGTGGCGCCAATGAAGTCGGCTTTGAAGTGATGAACCGTTACGAAACGCCCGATGACGCCGAAGCCGACATCGTCAACCGCGTGCGCAACAAAGAAACCATCATCGGCTTCGGCCACGCGGTGTATACCGTGGCCGATCCGCGCAACAAGATCATCAAGGAGGTTGCGCACACGCTGTCCAAAGCAGTGGGCGATGTAAAAATGTTTGACATCGCGGATCGCATCGAAGCCGTGATGATGCGCGAGAAAAAAATGTTCGCCAATCTCGACTGGTTTTCGGCCGTGTCCTATAACAAACTCGGCATTCCCACGCTGATGTTCACACCGATATTCGTGATTTCGCGCACCTCCGGCTGGGCAGCACATGTCATCGAACAGCGCATCGACAATAAAATCATTCGGCCTACGGCGGTTTATACCGGACCGGAAAACCGCAAGTTTGAGCCGCTGGCAAAACGGTAGCCGTCTAGCAGGAGTAAGGAACAAGAAAAATCAAAAGAGAGATCACATGAGACTTCGAAGCACAGCATTATTGCTGGTTTGCATTGTCGTGCTTCCGGGATGCGCCACTATTACATCCAGTGAAATGCAGGATCTTTCATTGCAAACTGCAAACGACAAGGGCGAAATGCTAAAGGACGTGAAATGCACTTTGAAAAATGACAAAGGTAACTGGGAATTTAAGGCGCCCGGATTCGTTGCAGTACGACGCTCAGCCGAGGATTTAATCGTTGAATGCAAGAAAGAAGGCAGTGCCGATGGTTTTTTGCGCGCTGTTTCAAGGGCGGCGGGCGGCATGTGGGGAAATATTATTTTCGGTGGAGGCATAGGGGCCATTATCGACCACAGCAAAGGGACCGGTTACAACTATCCTGATAGTCTGCCTGTCGTGATGGGCAAATCTATCAGCGTGGACAGGGCCAATCAGCAATCCGGAGAAGCTGGCCTAGGCGCCCCTCAAAATCCCGCGCAGCAATCCACTCCAGCAGAATCCAAGCCAATACCGGTGCCGCCAGCACCAACGACAACGCAGGCCGCCGACAAGCCGGCGGCAGATCCAAAACCCGATCCATAAATCAATCATAGGCATCTACCCATGTCCGCTCCGATTTCCAACAACCGCCAAAAACCAGATCAGGTCCTGATCGACATCGCCAGCTACGCGGCGAAATATTCCATCAAAAGCCCCGAGGCCTACAACACCGCGCGCCTGTGCTTGATGGACACGCTCGGCTGCGGCCTTGAAGCGCTGTCCTACCCCGCCTGCACCAAACTCATGGGGCCGATAGTCCCCGGCACCATCGTGCCCAACGGTGCAAAAGTACCCGGCACGTCGTTTCAACTTGACCCGGTCAGTGCTGCGTTCAACATCGGCTGCATGATTCGCTGGCTGGATTTCAACGATACGTGGCTGGCCGCCGAATGGGGGCATCCGTCCGACAATCTCGGCGGCATACTCGCTGCCGCGGATTGGTTGTCACGCAACGCCGTGAGCGCCGGTAAAAAGCCGCTGACCATGCGCGATGTACTGACCGGCATGATCAAGGCGCATGAAATTCAAGGTGTCATCGCTCTGGAGAACAGCTTCAATCGCGTCGGGCTTGACCACGTGGTACTGGTAAAAGTAGCGTCAACCGCCGTTGTCGCCAACATGCTCGGTTGTAATCACGACGAAATCGTCAACGCTGTATCAAACGCGTGGATCGACGGCCAATCATTGCGCGCCTACCGGCATACGCCGCAAGCCGGTTCGCGCAAATCATGGGCCGCCGGTGATGCAACCAGCCGCGCCGTGCGCCTCGCATTGATGGCACACAAGGGGGAGATGGGGTATCCGTCGGCGCTGACCGCGAAAACCTGGGGCTTTTACGACGTGCAGTTCAAGGGACAACCGTTCAAGTTCACACAGAGCTATGGCTCTTATGTGATGGAAAATGTACTTTTTAAAATTTCCTTCCCTGCAGAGTTTCACGCGCAAACCGCCGTGGAGTGCGCAGTCACGCTGCACTCGCAAGTGAAAGACCGTCTCAAGGACATCCAAAAAATCGTCATCACCACGCACGAGTCAGCCATTCGCATCATCGACAAAAAGGGCCCGCTTAATAATCCGGCCGACCGCGACCATTGCATCCAATACATGGCAGCCGTCGGCCTGATCAAAGGCAATCTCACCGCAGCCGACTACGAAGATGAAGTCGCACATGATCCGCGCGTGGATGCGCTGCGCGACAAGATGGAATGCGTCGAGAACAAGCAGTGGAGCAAAGACTATCTCGATCCGAAGAAGCGCTCCATCGCCAACGCGATTCAGGTGTTTTTCAAGGATGGCAGCAAAACCGCCAACGTGGTAGTCGAGTACCCTATTGGCCATCGCCGCCGCCGCAAGGACGGCATTCCGCTGCTCGAAGCGAAATTCAGAACCAACCTCGCGCGGCGTTTCTCAGACAAGCAGCGTGCGGCGATTTACAATCTGTGCAAGGATCAAAAGAAGCTGGAAACCACGCCCGTACACGAATTTGTCGATCTGTTTGCCATGTAGCCCTTAAAGGGAGGAACTGCCATGATTCGCTATATTCTGACAATTGCCGCTTGGTTTTTCACGGCTAACGCTATCGCGCAGGAAATGCCCAAGATGAAACCCGGTTTGTGGGAAACCACAACCGCAACGGCAGGTCAGAAAGGCGCCAAGGGCCAAACCTCCAAGACGACCATGTGCATCAATGAAGCCGTGCAGAAGGAGATGATGACTTTCAGCCAGAGCATGGGCGCGCAATGCAGCAAGAACAGCACGCGCCGCGACGGTAACAAGTATATCGGCGAAGCCGAATGCACGTTCGGCGGTTCGACAATGAAGTCACAGTCTGTTGCAACTTTCACCAGCGACACCGCCTACCGCGTCGAATCACGCGCGACGTTTTCGCCGCCGATGGGCGGCATGAGCGAGTCCAGCACCACACAGGAAGCCAAGTATGCAGGTGCATGCCCAGCCGGCATGAAACCCGGCGACATGAACATGGGCGGGCGCACCATGAATATCAGCGACATGGCAAAGATGATGAAAGGCGCAAAGAAGTAGTAGCGCTGATTCAATATTATTTAACCATGTGTCGTTAACCAATAGTCGGCAAGCAGGCCGCCACAGCGATCAGTCACATACGCACGAATGCACCGGGTCAGGCGCCGATCGCAGCGTTTACCCTTGGCATCACTTCCTCCGCCATCAACTGCATCGAACGCCGCGCCAGCGCGGGATCGACCCAGTCATGGCCGCAATACAGCAGCGTGCCAAAATCCCCCGTTGTTTCCCGGAACTTGAGCAACTGATCGACCACGCTATCGACGCTCCCCGCGATCACCAGCGTGTCGAGTAGAAATTCCACCGTCAGCGCCGAATCCGGCATCGACAAATCGGGTTTGTAAATGTTGGCGCTGCCGCGCGCGAGACGCTTGGTCAGCAGATTCCAGAAATAAAAGCCATATGGGCCTTCACGTGTTTTCGCATAGCGCTGCGCCGTTGCGTCGTCGTCGGCGACAAAGATGCTTTTGCACACACGCCAATCCTGACGGTCGGCCTTGAGTCCTGCGATTTCACATCCCTTCTCATAGCCTGGAAAATGCGTTGCCACCCAATTCGGCTGAAGAAAGTTAGCTGAAATCGGCTTCCAACCGCGCTGCGCGGCGGCCACAATGCCCTTGGAGTAAGGCTCCACCACCGTCACCACAATCGGCGGATGCGGCTGTTGAAAGGGTTTCAGCATCTCACCCTGCCCCACGCCGGGAATCGTCGTTTCGGCGGTAGTGATATTCCAGAATTCGCCTGTAAGGTCATATGGCGGCTTGCCCGCCCAGATACCAAGAATATGATTGATCGACTCAACGAACATTTTGGTGCGATCGTTGTTGATGTTGCCGAACACTTCTTGATCGGAACGCAATCCGCCCGGGCCGATGCCGAACAGAAACCGGCCTTCGAGCATATGATCAATCATCGCCACATTCGCCGCCACCGCAGCAGGATGGCTGTTGGGCAAATTCACCGTGCCACTCCCCAATTTTATCTGTTGGGTCTCGTGCGCAAGGCTGGCAATAAACGCGAGGCAGGATGGGATATTTTCACAGATATCCGTCGTGTGCTCGCCGATAAACGCCTCGGCAAACCCAAGCTTGTCTGCGAACAATATCGCTTCGCGATCCTCCTTTAGCGTCTGCGTGTAATTACGATCCGGCGGATGGATCGGCATGGTAAAAAAACCGAGCTTCAATTTAAGGTCGCTCCATAATATTGATTCAAATCCGCCCGGGCTACTGCGCCTCTATCCCCGCCTGCTTCACGACTTTTATCCATTTGGCAACTTCCGATTTGATATAAGCCTCATGTTCATCCAGCGAACTGCCGACAGGCTCGGCGCCCTGCTCGATCAAAAACTTGCGGTTTGCCGGATCGCGCAACGACGCCACCAGTGCACCATTCAATCGCTCGGCAATCGCGCGCGGTATGCCCGCCGGGCCGATAAAGCTGAAGCCGCTGCTCACCACGTAGCCGGGCATGCCTGCCTCGATCATGGTCGGAACATCCTTGGCGAATCCAGCACGCTTACTGCCGGTCTGAGCGATCAACTTGATACGCCCCTGCTGTACGTGGCCCGAGACCAGCGGCAAGCTGGAGAACTGAAGTTGCACATGTCCTGCCACGAGATCAATAATCGCCGGCCCCGCCCCTTTGTACGGCACGTGCACAATTTTCGTGCCGGCCATCGAATTGAACAGCTCCACTGACATGTGTCCTACCGTAGCGCGCCCGGACGACGAACAAAACAACTGGCCTGGCTGGGATTTGGCCAAGGCAACCAGATCCTTGACGTTCTTTACCGGTAGCGACGGATGTACTACCAGTCCGCTGGGCACATCGACGATTAATCCCAGTCCGATGAAATCCTTCACCGTGTCATAGGGCATTTTTTTGATCATTGACGGATTGATGACATAGCTCGCGGCGACCAGACCGGTGGTGTAACCATCGGGCGGGCTTTTGGCAATAATCTCGCCACCGATCGTTCCACCGCCACCGGCGCGGTAATCGAACACCAGTTGTTGGCCGAGAAATTCCGTCATTTTCGGTTGCAGCAGTCTAAAAAACACATCGCTGTTGCCGCCCGGCGCGGCAGGATTGACGACGCGTATTAACTTGTTCGGAAACCCTTGTGCGCCAACAGACGCGGCACTCAGCGCTACAACCGCGCTTACAGCCACGCCAAGCATACGGCGGCAATTTTTGTTACGGTTCATACGGTTCTCCTCGACATCATTATGTTTTACTCTGCTTTGATCTTCGCGTCGCGCACCACTTTGCCCCACAGCGCGACTTCCTTGCGTAGAAATTCTCCGAACGCCTCAGGTGAACCACCCGCCACATCCACATCCTGACTGGCGAAGTGCTTGCGAATCTCGCTCGACGCAAGGATGCGATTGAACTCCGTATTGAGCTTGGTCACCACCGCTTTGGGCGTTCCTGCAGGTGCGGCCACGCCCCAAAATACACTGCCTTCGCAGCCCGGCACACCGGCTTCGGCCATCGTCGGCACATCGGGAAACGCCTTTAATCGCACCGGCGCGCTCACGCCCAGCGCGCGCACACGGCCTGCCTTGATGAATGCAGCCGCTGCCGTCGGATTGTTAAACATCACCGGCACCTGCCCCGCCATCAGCGCCGTCATCGCCGGACCGCTGCCTTTGTAAGGCACGTGTACCAGATCGGTCTTGCTCACCAGTTTGAACAATTCCATGATGAGATGCGTGGAAGAACCATTGCCCGACGTGGCATACGCCAGCACGCCCGGTTTGGCACGCGCCGCCTCCATCAAATCTTTCACGTTTTTGTACGGCGTGCCCGCGCCCACCAGCATCATCGACGGCGATGTGCCTGCGTTTATTACCGGCGTGAAATCTTTGAGCGTGTCGATCCTGATGTCGGGATACAGCGCGTTCATCACCACGAAAGGCACCGACACAATCAGCAACGTATGGCCATCCGGATTCCCCTTGGCGGCGATCTCCGTACCGATTACCGTACCCGCGCCGCCGCGGTTATCCGCCACCGAACCCGGCGCAAAGCCCTCGTTCAGTCCGTGCACCAGAAAGCGCGCAAACACATCGTTGCCACCGCCCGGCGGAAACGGAATCACCACGCGGATGCCTCTGCCCTTGGCGGGGAAATCCGTCGCCGCACCGGACTGCGCCGACACGGCGTGCGCCTTCGCGCCGAACTGCGCGGCTACGCCACGCTGATCCGCAGCGACGGCGCGTTCTTCTGCTCGGGTGGCTGCACCGTGTCGATCCGCGGCGACACGATGACGCAGCTGGAGGCGATGGTCGGCGTGTCGGTGGGCTTCTAGCGCGCTGGAACGCGCGATCGCCTACAGGCGCCGGCGCAGCGCCTCGAAGAACAG
>JBEBHE010000111.1:0-12736 GCA_040081205.1 Burkholderiales bacterium
GCGCAGGCATGATAAATTTCGCACGGCAACTCGGCGGCGCGTTCGGCGTCAACCTGCTGTCGGTAACGCTCGACCGGCGCACCTTTTTTCACAGTGACACGCTCACCGCCACGCAAACGCCCGCCAACAGCGCCACTGCGGAGTTGCTGCGCAAAATACAGGGTCTGCTTGCGCAGTCCGGCGTGCCGGAAGACATGCAGATGGCGGGCGCGTTGCATTACCTCGGGCGCGTCATCCACGCGCAGGCTTACACCCTGGGATTTCGCGACAGCTTTCTGGTGGTGGCGGTGATTTTCACGCTGGCGCTGGTTCCAGCATGGATTATGGGACGCGATCGTCCGCAGCAGGCGGTATAGTTGAAGTGGGATATCGTTAAAATGAAAAAACGCATCCCCTCTCCTCGTTTACGGGGAGAGGGCGGCGTGAGAGGAAGTGGGAAGCATGAATTTCGTAGTCGCCAGCATACTTGCATTAGCATCGGGTTATGCAGTAGCCCAAGCCGCAGACACCCCCTACCCCGAGCGCCCCGTGCGCATGATGGTGCCATTCCCGCCGGGCGGCGCCAACGATATTGTGGCGCGCCTCGTCGCGCAAAAACTTTCCGAGCGCTGGAGCAAGCCCGTCGTGATCGACAACCGCGCGGGCGCTGGCGGCAACATCGGTACCGAAGTTGGTGCGCGCGCCAATCCCGACGGCTACACGCTGACCATCGGCTCCACCAGCACCTATTGCACCAACGTCGTGCTCGACTCAAAGCTTCCGTTCGATCCGCGCCGTGATTTCGCACCCATTTCACTGATTGTCACAGCGCCGAATATCATGGTGACGCACCCTTCCGTGCCTGCGGGCACGGTACCGGAGTTCATCAATTACGCAAAAGCCAATCCAAAGAAACTCAACTATTCATCTTTCGGCGACGGCAGTTCCTCTCACCTCATAGGCGAAATGTTCAAAAACGCCGCAGGCGTAACCATGCAGCACGTGCCGTACAAAGGCGGCGGCCCGGCGCTTGCCGCAGTGATGGGCGGCGAAGTGCAACTCACCTTTGCCAACCTGTCGGTCGCGCTGCCGCAAGTGAAAGGCGGCAAGGTCAGAGGCATCGCCGTCACCAGCGCCAAACGCGCCACTGCGCTGCCGGAACTACCCACTATCGCGGAATCCGGCCTCACAGGATTCGAAGCCATCGCGTCGGTCGGCATCATGGCCCCCGCCGGCACGCCACGCGCGCTGGTGCTGCGCGTGAATCAGGACGTGCATGCGGTGGTCAACGACGCGGCAATGAAAGCGCAATTCGTTTCGCGCGGGCTCGAAATTGCACTATCCACACCAGAGGAATTCGCGCGCTACATACGCACCGAGATTGATCGCTGGAGTAAAGTGGTACGCGATGCAGGGATGCGTACGCAGTGAGTCGATAGATATAATTAAGCATTTGTTTTTATTATATATTTTAAGATTAAATGATGTGCGATACACTTAACGCGCTCTGGAAGAATCACGGTGCTATTGATCCGGGTTAGGAGAAAACACCTTTGGCAACCGACCTGATGTTTGATCCTTTGCGCCGCCGTGTTTTGCGCGGTGCGGCGGCGGCCAGCGCGCTAGCGTTACTACGCGCTCCCGTGTTCGCACAGTCGGGTTCTGCACTTCACAGTCTGCCGCGGCACGCCCTGGTGATCGGCAATGCGCGCTATCTGAACGCGCCGCTCGACAATCCCGTCAACGACGCCAAGGCGATTGCAGCCCAACTCAAGGCAACCGGTTTTGATGTCGCGCTACAGTTGGATGCGGGGCGCGAGGCACTTGCCAGGGCAATTGATGACTACGTAGCGCGACTCGCCTCGCGCAAAGCCGTCGGCTTGTTTTATTTCGCAGGTCACGGCGTGCAGTTGGCGTGGCGCAACTATCTGATTCCCGTGGATGCGGTCATCCAGTCGCAGAATGACATCGCGCCGCGTTCGGTGGAACTCAACACGCTGCTGCAAGGCTTGGCCAAGGCTGCAAATCCGATGAACGTGGTAATACTCGATGCTTGCCGCGACAACCCGTTCGGCACGGCAGCGCCGCTGGAGCAAAAAGGCCTGAGCCAGTTCGATGCGCCGCCCGGGTCGCTGCTCGCGTACGCCACCGCGCCTGGAAACGTCGCCAGCGACGGCGCGGACGCCAACGGCCTGTACACCGAAAGCCTGCTGCGGGAACTGAAGGTTCCGGGCGCAAAGATCGAAGACGTATTCAAGCGCGTGCGGCTGGCGGTGCGGCGGCGTTCCAACGGCCAGCAGATTCCCTGGGAGAGCACGTCACTCGAAGAAGATTTTTATTTTCAGCCGCCGAAAACGCTCCAAAAACTCAGCGAAACCGAAGTCGAAAAGCGCTTCGAAGAGGAGCTGGCGATTTGGGAGCACATCAAGGCTGCGACGGATGCCGCGCCGATTGAGGACTACCTGCGGCGATACCCCAGCGGCGTGTTTTCGGAGATCGCGCAATTGCGGCTTGATCAGGTGCTGGCACAGACAGGCGAACGCAAGATACAGCTTGTTTCAAGCGAGAAAAATCCGTTTTCCAAGGGCACCGCGGTTATCGACACGCGCGTAAAAATCGGTGACCGCTTTCGCTATCGGGAAATCGACCTTGATACGCAGCAGGAAACGCGGCAATACACACTAACCGTTGCAAAAGTCACGGATACGGAAGTTTTTTACGGCAAGGGCAACCTCTCAACCGATCTCCTCGGCAACTGGATAAAGTCACCTGACGGCAGGCAATGGACCGGCGCGCAATATTTTATTCCGGACTACAGCCTCGGCAAGCGATGGGCATCGCGCCATCGATACACCAGCGTCAAGGGTAACGATTTCAGCACTGAGTACGATCTGCGGGTTGTCGCAAGAGAGCGGGTAAAGGTGCCGGCAGGCGAATTTGACGCGTTTCGTGTCGACGGCAACGGCTGGTTGCGCGGCGCGACGGGTGCGTTCCAGGTGACCATGCGTTACTGGGTAACACCGGGCGTGCGCCGTTTTATCGCCATGGAAAATACGCGCAAGAATCCGCGCGGCAAGATTTACAAGCACGACCGCCTGGAGTTGATGGAATTCTGCTGCGGGTGAACGCCGTCAACCGGCGACGTAATGCTACAGCGTGTGCAGCAACGCCTCCGACGACGTAATCGTTGCAAACAAGGGCAGAATTTTCTCGATCTCGATGCGATGCAATTCAGGATCAGGACTGGCGCAGCAATCCTCCAGCACTTTCACATACAGACCTGCGTCATCCGCGTAACGCGCTGCGCTGTCCACCACCATGTGCGTATGGCAGCCGGTGAGCGCCACCGTATCCACACCCTGCCGCAACAACCACGACAGTAACTGCGTGTTGAAAAACGGATTGACGGCGTGCTTGGTGAAAACGATTTCGCTTGGCAGCGGCTTTATCGCGTCCGGAAATTCCGTAGCCCACGTGCCAAGAACGATGGCATTCATATCCATCAAATGTTTAAGCCGCGCCGAACGGCTAATGGCATCGGCGTAATCGGCGCGATACCCTACATTGACGAACGCGACTGGCAAGCCTTTCGCGCGGAACCCCGCCTGCACCTTGGCAATCCGGGGAATGATCTGGCGCTGTTCGATAATTTTTGCGAATCCGCTCGACCCCACCTTGCCCTTGGGATCAACAAACTCATTTTGCACATCGAGTATCAGCAATGCGGTTTTGGACATCATGACTCCAGCGCTTTTGTGGTGCCGCGATTGTAGCCGCATCGCTTACAGGAACGTATCTGCCGGAAACCGATTTTCTTCCGCTTTGATGCCCCTGCGTTTAACCGCCTTGCTGCGGCGCCCGGTCGCCTCCCCGAGATGCGCCAAGCATCGCTTCAGCAGACGCCGCACCGGATCGACGGCTGTGAAACGCCGCAGCAATGCACATCATTTTGTCACAATTATCAGCAAGCATAGCGATGGGATTCACCGACTGCCCTCTATACCATTCGATCCAGCGGCATTTGAAACAGCCGTATGCGCTCGTCGGGGCGCCGCGCTTTCTCGTTTGCATCCGTCATCAACTGTATTAATGCCGCGAGCGGCGCCTCATCCTCGAACGCGATCATCAGCACCGCGTTCGTGCTGGCATAGCTGCCCATGCCCATGTGCGGCTCAGTGCCATGCCCCTTGCCTTTTACGTGCTCCCAACGCGTGTAGTAATCGATGTTCAGCGCCTTGAGCATATTCACGACCTGCGCATCGACATACTCGTTGTAAACCACGAACGCCATTTTCATGATGTCTCCCTTGTAATCGCACCGGAGGAAAGTAACATCGCGCGGGCGGCTATCGTCTGATCTGGATCAATATCCATACGACATTGATTATTTTTTAACTACATGATTATTATATGTTTTTCATGCGTCGGGGTTGGCGTCGCGAAATGCTACACTATCTTTGAGGACACACCTTTGAACGCAAGCAGAATCATTCTGATCGTAGCCGGCTGCGCACTTACGTTGGCTTGCGCGCACGCGCAACAGCCCTTCCCGAATCGCGCGATCCGTCTGATAGTGCCGTCGCTGCCGGGCGGCGGCACCGACATCAGCGCGCGATTGATCGCGCCGAAGATGAGCGAAATCCTCGGTCACCAAGTGGTGGTTGAAAACCGTGCCGGCGCGGCCAGCATGATCGGAAGTGAACTTGTGGCGCGCGCGGCGCCGGACGGCCACACGTTGTTGATGGGCATCGCAACGCTCACCATCAATCCGCATATTCAGCGCAAATTGCCGTTCGATGTGGCGAAAGATTTGGCGCCCGTGTCACAGGCCGTGATCGTGCCCAATGCACTGATTGTGCATCCGTCGGTGCCGGTGAAAAACATGAAAGCGTTCATTGCGTTTGCACGCGCGCACCCTAATCAACTGAGTTACGCCTCGGCGGGTGTGGGCAGCAACTTGCATCTGACGATGGCGCTGCTGCTGAATATGGCGAATATCCAATTGGTGCATGTGCCATACAAAGGGTCGGGCGGCGCCACGGTTGATCTGCTGTCGGGACAGGTCGCCGCCATGACCACCACCACCCTGAGCGCCATGCCGTTGATTCGCAGCAACCGGCTGCGCGCGCTCGGTGTCACCGGCGCAAAACGCAGCGCCGTGTTGCCCGATATACCTACGATATCCGAGGCCGCATTGCCCGGCTACGAAGCGGTGCAATGGTACGGCGTGCTCGCCCCCGCCGGCACGCCGCGCGATTCTATCGGCAAGCTGCACGCCGCCGTCACGCGCGCGCTGCAAGAATCCACTGTCAAGGAACGCCTACTCGGCGACGGCGCGGAAACCGTGGGCAACACGCCCGATGAATTCGCCGCGGTGATCCGCCGCGACCTTGTAAAATGGGGCAAGGTCATCAAGGACGCCGGCATCACGGCGGAGTAACACATGAAGCGCAAACCCGCAAAACCTGTTCCCGCAACCGCCAAAAATCAGCGCAGTCAAAAACATCCGGCGGCTCCGGCATCCAACGCGGCACTCAATGTGCAAAACCGCCGCGTGCTGGCGCAACATTACCGCGCTAAGTATGGCGTGAAATAGCCTCACTCGTACACCTCCATACCTCAGGAGAAGTCCATGAAAGCTCCGCCGTTCGCCTACGCACGCGCGCGAAATCTCACTGAGGTGTTCGATTTGCTCGAACGCCATGGTAACAATGGCGACACCGCAAAAATCCTCGCTGGCGGCCAAAGCCTGATGCCCGCGCTCAATATGCGCCTGTCCTCACCGGCGTTGCTGATCGATATCAGCCGCTTGCAAGAACATGCCGGTATTCAGGTAAAGGGCAGCCACCTACACATAGGCGCGCTCACCACGCACGCGGCCATCGGCGACTCGGAGGACATTCGCAAATATCTGCCGCTGCTGGCCGATGCGGTTGAACACATCGCGCATCCGGCAATACGCAACTCGGGCACCTTTGGCGGCAGTCTGGCGATGGCCGATCCGGCAGCGGAATGGCCGGCGTGCTGCGTCACACTCAATGCGCAAATCGTGCTTAGCCATAAATCCGGCACACGCCGCGTTGCCGCGCGCGAATTTTTTCAGGGTCTTTACGCCACCGCGATGAAACCCCACGAAGTGATTACCGAAGTGGTGATTCCGATTCCCGGCGCGGGCTATCGTCATGCATTTCTGGAACTCGCGCGGCGGCGCGGCGACTATGCGATTGTCGGCGTCGCGGCACTGGCGAAAGTTTCCGGCAATGCCATCAGTGACCTGCGTCTGACGTATTTGGGTGCGAGCGAAAAACCAGTGCCCGCGAAAAATACATCACAAGTATTTGTTTTAAAAGGTTTTTCAGAGTCATCTCTGAAAGAAGCACAAGACGCGCTGGCAGACGAACTCGATCCCTCCGCCGACCTTTATTCCTCCGCCGCCACCAAACTACATCTCGCGCACGTGTTGACCGCGCGCGCGATGAAACAACTTGTCGCGTGAAAGCAATCATGGAAACCACTCATACGATTGTCGAAACCACGCTCACCATCAACGGCGAGTCCGTGACCCGCCGCATTCCCGTGCGCCAAAATCTGGTGGATTTTTTGCGCGAGGAAATGGGCTTGACCGGCACGCACATCGGCTGCGAACACGGCGTGTGCGGCGCCTGCACCGTGCGCGTGGACGGCAAAATCGTGCGCGGCTGTTTGATGCTGGCGGTGCAGGCTGAGGGCCGCCATGTCGAAACCATCGAAGGTTTGTCGGATAGCGGCGAGCTCGCCGATCTGCAGGACGCCTTCCACAAACGCAACGCACTGCAATGCGGCTTCTGCACGCCGGGCATGCTGCTCACCGTGCAGGATTTGGCCACGCGCAATCCGCACGCCACGCGCGAACAAATCCGCGAGCATATCTCCGGCAACTATTGCCGCTGCACCGGCTATCAAGCCATCGTCGATGCGGTGGAAACCGTACTCGTTGCGCGCCAGAATAAATCGTGAGTGCTCCGTACATAGGGCAAAGCATCCCGCGCGCCAACGCGAAACGCCTATTGCAGGGGCGCGGCGCCTATACCGATGATCTTCGTGTGGCACGACTGGCGCATGTGGTGTTTTTTCGCAGCCCGCACGCGCACGCGCGCATCGTCAAACTGGATCTCGCCAACGCGCGTGCTATGCCCGGCGTGATCGCCGCAATCGACGGCGCAACGCTTGAGCAATACTGCAAGCCGTGGGTCGCCGTGCTGGGCCACCTAAAAGGCATCAAGTCGGCGACGCAACACGCGATGGCGATTGATTGTGCCTGTTGGCAGGGCGAAGCCGTTGCCGCCATCGTCGCGCAGACGCGCGCGCAGGCCGAAGACGCGCTGGAAGCCGTTGAAGCGGAGTGGAAACCGCTGCCCGCCGTCACCGATATGGAAGCATCGCTCGCGGGCGCGCCAATCATTCATCCCGAATTCAGCGACAACATTTGTTTTACCCGTGAATTCGCCACTGAAAACGTTGATGAAGCATTTGCGAAAGCCGATCTGGTCGTCGAAGAAACCTACGACTTCGGCCGTCACACCGGCGTAACCCTCGAAGGCCGCGCGATACTCGCCGATTACAACGCCGCCGAACACACGCTAACCGTGCATCAATCAACGCAAGCGCCGCATATGATGCAGGATATTTTTTCGCGGCATCTCGATATCCCCGAAGGCAATGTGCGCGTGATCGCCAAGGATGTCGGCGGCTCCTTCGGCATCAAGGTGCATGTGTACGCCGACGAGATGGCAACCGCGGCGCTGGCGGTAATGTTAAAGCGTCCGGTGAAGTTCATGGCTGACCGCATGGAGTCTTTTTTGTCCGACATCCATGCACGCGAACACAAAATCAAGCTGCGCCTCGCCTGCACCAAAGCGGGAGAAATTCTCGCCTTTGACCTCGATGATCTCACCGGCATCGGCCCCTATTCCGTCTATCCACGCACCAGCGGCATCGAAGGCAATCAGGTGGTCAATCTCACCGGCGGGCCGTACAAACACCAGCAGTACCGCGCCAAACTCAACGTGGTGTTCACCAACAAAAATGTGACGTGTCAGTACCGCGCAGTGGGCCATCCGATAGCGGTGGCGATTACCGAGGCTATCATCGATCTCGCGGCCAATAAACTCGGCATGGACCCGGCTGAATTTCGCCGGCGCAATCTGGTGCCCGACGATGCCTACCCTCACACCTCGGCGTCCGGCATGAAGATGGAAAAGCTGTCGCACCATCAGTGTCTCGATAAACTGTTGAAGCTGATGAATTACGACGCCTTGCGCGCCGAGCAGTCCGAACTACGAAAACGCGGCGTGTATCGCGGTATCGGTCTCGCAGCGATGATTGAAGTCACCAACCCCTCACCCGCGTTCTACGGCGTCGGCGGCGCGCGCATTTCATCGCAGGATGGCGCGACGTTGCGGCTTGAACCCACCGGCATGGTGACATGCTTGGTCAGCGTTACCGAACAAGGCCAGGGCACCGAAGCCATCTTCGCGCAGATCGCGGCCGACGCGGTCGGCGTCAGCGTGGATCGCGTGCGTGTCATCACCGGCGACACCGGCATCACGCCCTACGGCGGCGGCACCTGGGC
This sequence comes from Burkholderiales bacterium, assembly GCA_040081205.1. GTDB lineage: Bacteria > Pseudomonadota > Gammaproteobacteria > Burkholderiales > SG8-41 > UBA5216. The sequence goes on from JBEBHE010000111.1 coordinate 8,591, forward strand.
GTCACGCGGCGCGGGCATCGGCGGTGAAGCGGTGTTGCAATCCGGGAAAGTATTGCGTTCCAATATTCTCGACGTTGCAGGCGCAATCCTGCAATCGAGCCGGGAAATGCTCGACCTGCGCGACAACAACGTGATCGACGTGCGCACCGGCGACGTCAAAATGAGCCTCACCGAACTGGGCCGTGTTGCTTACTTCAGGCCCGACACGCTGCCAATGGATTTTCAATCGGAACTGATGGTGACGCGCCACTACACGCCTCGCGGCTACGGTTTTGCGTTCACCAACGGTATCCAGGCATCACTGGTCGAAGTGGATATCGACACCGGCTTCGTCAAACTGCTCAAGCATTGGTGCGTCGAAGACTGCGGCACCGTCATCAACCCCCAACTCGTTGATGAACAAATTCGCGGCGGCATCGTGCAGGGCATCGGCGGCGCGATGACCGAGCATTGCCTCTACAGCGACGACGGTCAGTTGCTCAACGGTACGATGGCTGATTACCTCGTGCCGATGGCGGGAGAAATGCCCGACATGATCGTGGCCCATGTAGTGACCCCAACCAAAACATCCGAACTGGGCGCAAAAGGCGCCGGCGAAGCAGGCACCGCCGGCGCGCCGGGTGCCGTCATGAATGCCATCAACGATGCGCTACTGCCGTTCAATGCGCGTGTCACCGCGCAGCCGTTTACGCCGGAGCGGGTGTTGCGGGCGCTGGGGAAGGTTTAAGCACAGTACCCAGACGAATCGTGGCGGATACCGATCCTCGCTTGACCACCCAACCCGCACTGTCATAATTTGCCATCTACAATCCGAATTAACGCGAAGCGCAAACACACGCCATGACCATCCGTTCGCTGCAACATATCGCTCTGACGGTACCCGACGCGGCCGCCGGCAAGCAGTTCTACACTGATTTCGGCATGGCAGCGCAAGACGACGGCCATCGCGTCATCATGCGCTGTCACGGGCGCGATCAGGACCAGGTGATCCTTGTCGAAGGCGCGAAAAAACGCCTGCACCACATCTGCTTTGGCGCACGCGCCGAAGCGATCAAAGACATCACCCAGCGGCTCGAAAAAAATGGCGGCAAGCTCGTCGATGCACCGCGCGAGTCGCCTTCGGACGGCATCTGGTTTCGCGATCCCGATGGCGCGTTGGTAAATGTGCGGGAAGCCGCGCCCGCACCATGGCTACCCGCGCCCGAATGGAAAATCAACAATCCCGGCCATCTCAACCGTTCAGGCGTTGTGGGCCACCCGCCGCGCGGTATGCCTGTGCAGCCGCGACGACTGGGTCATACACTGCGTTTCACCGCCGATCTGGATAAGCAAACGGATTTCTACACGCGCATCGTTGGCATGAAACTTTCTGATCGTTCGCCCGGCATTGTGTCGTTCATGCGCAACGGTGAAGGCGGCAGCGATCATCACGTGATGGGTTTTATCAAGTCAGACCGGCCTGGCTTCCATCACGCGAGTTTTGAGGTAGCCAACATAGACGAACTCGGCGTAGGCGCCTGCCGCATGCTCGACAAAGGCTACCGTGACGGCTGGGGGTTTGGACGGCATGTCATCGGCTCGAATTTTTTTCACTACATTCGCGATCCGTGGGGTAGTTTGGTCGAGTATTTTTGCGATATCGACTACATCCCCGATGGGTTTGAATGGAAACCCACGGATTACCCTGCGGCGGATTCGCTGTATGCCTGGGGGCCGACAGTACCCGATGATTTCGGCGTGAATTTCGAAGTGGCGGACTAGCCCTAACAACGCACGCGCAGCCGCCGTAGCTTGCGACTTTGATTGACAAGCACGCATGCTCGCCCGCATCATTGACGGCACAAAATACACGCTCATAGAAGCCTTGATTTTGGGGATATTCATCCAAAGGAGACGATCTCAATGAAATTCATTCGTGTTATTGCCGCATTATTTTGCGCCGCGCTGTTGACGACGTCAGGCGCGTTGTTTGCGCAGAGCACACAACCCGTCAAAATCGGCATGAGCATGCCGCAAACCGGCACACTTGGCGGCGGCGGCCAGGCAGCGCTGCTCGCGCTGCGCATGTGGGTCGAGGATGTCAATGCCAAAGGCGGCCTGCTTGGCCGCAAGGTCGAATTCATTGTCTATGACGACCAGAGCAATCCGGCACTTACCCCGGGCATCTACACCAAGCTGCTCGACGTGGACAAGGTTGATCTGCTCATCGCGCCGTACGCCACGGTGCCGACCGCGCCGATCATGCCGCTGGTCAAGCAGCGCGGCTTGCTACTCATGGGAAATTTCTCCTTCCAGGTGAACCACACGGTGAAGCACGATATGTGGTTCAACAACGCACCGTGGAATGACGCCGCCAGCTGGTCCGACGGCTTTTTCAAGGCAGGGCAAAAAGTCGGTGCAAAAACTATCGCGATACTCGCCGCCGATCAGGAGTTTGCGCAAAACCTTGCCAACGGTGCGCGCGAACTCGCTAAAAAAGCGGGTCTGCAAATCGTGTACAGCCAGAACTATCCGCCGGCAACCGTGGATTTTTCTTCGATGATCCGCGCGATCCGTGCGGCCAAGCCGGACATGGTATTCGTGTGTTCATATCCCAACGATTCGGTCGCTATCGTACGCGCGGTGAACGAGATCGGCGTCGGCGAATCGGTGAAGCTCTTTGGCGGCGGTATGGTCGGACTGCAATTCACACCGAATATGGTGGCGCTCGGCTCCTCGCTTAACGGGATCGTCAACTACAATTCTTACGTGCCCGGAATGCAGTATCCCGGCATCGACGAATTCTTTGCGCGCTACAGCAAACGCGCGGCGGAAGCGAAAGTCGACCCGCTGGGCTTTTATCTGCCGCCGTTCAATTACGCCATTGGCCAGATGATCGAACAGGCAGTGAATGCCACCAAGAGCCTGGATCACAAAACACTGGCAGCCTATCTGCGCAAAAGTGAAATGAAAACCATCGTCGGCTCAATCCGCTATGGCCCCGATGGCGAGTGGGTGACGCCGCGTGTGGTGCAGGCGCAGTTCCGCGGCATCGTCGACAAGAACATGGATCAGTTCCGCCAGCCGGGCAAGCAGGTCGTGCTCTACCCGGAGCAATACAAAACCGGCGACGTGATCGCGCCGTTCGAAAAAGCACGCAAGTAAATTCACAAGCAGCCGGCATTGCCCATTCGCGGGGCGGCGCGCGTGCGCCATCCCGCATTCTTGCGACTCGTAACTCACGCGGGGTAAAAATCCGTGTTCTCGATCGATTTGTTGCTCGATGCGCTCGTGTTCGGCTTGCTGCTGGGTTGCTTCTACGCAGCGGTTAGCGTCGGCCTCACGGTCGCATTCGGACTGCTCGACGTGCCGCACATCGCGCACCCGGCGTTTCTGGTGCTGGGCGCCTACTGCACCTGGCTGCTCAACAGCCATTACGGCTTCGACCCCATCGTTGCTGGCATTGTGCTGATGCCAGCATTTTTTCTGCTGGGGATGGCAGTCTATCGGTTTTACTACGAAACATTTGAGAAGCGAGGCAGCGACGCCGGGCTGCGCGGGCTCGCGTTTTTCTTCGGCGTGGTATTCATCGTCGAAGTCGGCCTCGTGCTGTTGTTCGGCGTCGATCAGCGTCTGGTCGAAGCGCCGTACATCGGCAAAAGCTTCGACATCGGCGACATGCGTCTGCCGCGACGCATGCTGGTCGCGTTTGCCATGGCACTGGTACTCACCATCGGCCTCGCACTATATCTCTCGAAGACTTTCACCGGCCGCGCGATCAAGGCCGTAGCACAGGACGAAACCGCGCTGCGGCTGATGGGCGCAAATCCGGTGCGTATCAAACAATGGGCGTTCGGCATCGCTACCGCGGTTACCGGATTAGCCGGCGCGCTATTGATCATCGTTGGACCCGTCGAACCGACGATGGATCGCGTTTATATCGGGCGCACCTTCTGCGTGGTGGTGCTGGCGGGACTGGGCAGCATGTCCGGCACGCTGGTGGCCGGCATTATCCTTGGCATCTCGGAAACCATCGTACTTACCATGCTTGGCGCGTCGTGGGCGCCGGCGGTGTCGTTCGGATTGCTGCTGGTAATGCTGGGCATACGCCCGCAGGGATTGTTTGGACGATGAAAACACGCGGCTACGGATTCTGGATCGGCTCAG
>JBEBHE010000413.1:0-3406 GCA_040081205.1 Burkholderiales bacterium
GATAGTCAGCGCAAATTATTGACCGACCCGCAAACGGCAGGCGGCTTGCTGGTAGCGTGCGAGGCTTCGGTCGCGCCGAAAGTGCTGGAGTCCTTCAAGCGGCACGGCTTTGAAAGTGCGTGCACGATTGGAGAGTTGAGTGCTGGTGCGCCGCGCGTAGTGGTTTCATGAGTTGTTTTATAAGTATTTGTATTTAAACAATGTTTTTAGATGCATCGATGCGTAGTAAATCCATTTCCAGCACCCCGAATGCGGCGAGCCACAGTGCGGCGTCCCACGCGTCCATCCATTCGCCGCGCGTTAGCCAGATCACCACAAGAATACCCAGTGCGGCGTAAAGCAGCGCAGCCGTTACCGTAAATAACTTGCGATGCACAGCGACGGCGGCGGGCCGGCGGATTTCAATTTCCAGCAGTGCGACCACGGCGACCCATAGAAATAGATTGGTGGCATCCAGCCATTCTTTTTCACGCACATAGAGTACCGCGGAAGCAAGAATGGCCAGCGTCGCGAGCAGACGCAAGCCGTGAATCACCGCCAGCGCGTGCGACGAAAGCGGACGTTGCGCACGTGCGGCCTCCAGCAAAAACAAAATCAGCAGCGCATACCACGCCACGGATTCCAGCGCCTCGCTGAAGCGGCCCGCGACGATGTAGTAGATGGTGTTGCAGGCGAGCAGCGCGAAAATAGCTGCTTGCAAATGTGCAGGTGGAGCCACGCTCAACCGCTACGATTTGTGTTGCGTGCTGCTGTGGTGGCGATCGTGATGATGCCCGGTGGCTGGAACGTGATGCGTGAGGCTGGCGGGATGCGGGTGCGGCGCGTGCGCTTCGGGATGCAATGGCGTGGGGTGGCCCACGACCTGCGGCAGCAAAGAACCCACAGCCATGCCGACGCCAGCGGCGACAAAGCCGACGAGTTGCGGCAGCCAAACTTCGTTATTCGTGCCGAAAAACTCCAGCAATACCCAGGTGAAAAATCCGCACGCGATCCCCGCGAGCGCGCCCTGCGTGGTGGCGCGCTTCCAGTACAGGCCGAGAAACAGCGGGAAAAACGCCGACACCAGTGTAATCTTGTAGGCGTTTTCCACCATCTTGAAAATGCTGGCGCCGGAGTTGAGCGCGAATAACAGCACGATGCAGGCAAAACACACCAGCACGACGCGCATGGTGCGGAGAAAAACGCGGTCGCTCATATTCGGATAAACGTTGCGGATAATGTTTTCCGAGAATGCCACGGAGGGCGCCAGCAGCGTCGCGCTGGAACAGCTCATGATCGCCGACAGCAGCGCACCGAAGAACACCACTTGGGCGATCAGCGGCGTGTGTTGCAGTATCAATGTAGGCAATATCAGTTGCGAATCCTTGGTGAGCAATTCGTTAAATACTTTCGGGTCCACCAGCGTGGCGGCATAGGCCAGAAACATTGGCACAAACGCAAACACAAAATAAATCGATCCGCCGAGCACCGAACCGCGCACCGCGGTTTTTTCATCTTTGGCCGAGGTGATGCGCTGAAATACATCCTGTTGGGGTATTGAGCCCAGCATCATGGTGATCCACGCGCCAATGAAGGGAATCCATGCGGTCATTTTTGCTTCGGGAAAGAAATCGAGTTTGCCCGCCGTATGAGCATGCGACACCACGGCGCCGACGCCGCCGGTCATGCCGGAGATCACGTAGCCGATGTAGAGCATGCCGCCCATGATCACGGTCATCTGCACGAAATCGAGTATCGCTACCGACAACATGCCGCCGAAGGTGGTGTAGGTGAGCACGATGGCGGCGCCGATAATCATGCCCATCGGCTGGCTGATCGCGCCGCCGGTGACGATAAAGAACACCAATCCCAGCGCCTTGATCTGCGCCGCTACCCAGCCGAGATAAGAGGCGACGATCGCCAGCGTACACAGCACTTCGACCGTGCGGTTGTAGCGCAGACGGTAGTAGTCGCCGATGGTGAGCAAATTCATGCGATAGAGTTTGCCGGCGAAAAACAGGCCCGCGAGGATCAGGCACAAACTGGAACCGAACGGATCGGCGACCACGCCACGCAACCCGTCCTTGACGAAGGTAGCCGAGATGCCGAGCACGGTTTCCGCGCCGAACCAGGTAGCGAATACCGTCGCCATCACAATCGGCAACGGCAGATGTCGTCCAGCGACCGCGAAATCTTTCGCGTTGTGCACGCGTGTCGCGGCGATCAATCCGATGGCCAGCGAAATCAGCAGATAGATGACGACAAACCAGATCAGCACGGTGCGCCTCCCGGCAGGGTAAACGCTGGAATTATAAAGCTAGTGCAGCCAGATGAGCAGTGCAACCAACCCTGTGCTGAGCGCAAAAAGCGCTGTGACCAGCGCCAGTGAATGCCGCAGTTGCCCTTGCTCGCGCTGGAGCAAATCGATTTGTTTTTGCAACGGCGCAACGCGGTCTTCATTCAACGCGCGGTGTATCAGCCGCGGCAGTTGAGGAATCGCAGTTGACCAGAACGGCGCTTCTTCCTGTACCTGGCGAATCAGCGCGCGCCAGCCGATTTGTTCCGACATCCAGCGCTCCAGAAACGGTTTTGCCGTTGCCCACAAATCGAGATCGGGGTCGAGGTCTCGCCCAAGTCCTTCGATATTGAGCAGCGTTTTTTGCAACAGCACCAGTTGCGGCTGGATTTCCATGTTGAAGCGGCGCGAGGTCTGGAACAGGCGCAACAGCAGTTTGCCGAAGGAAATGTCCTTGAGCGGCTTGTCGAAGATCGGTTCGCACACCGCGCGTATCGCGGTTTCAAAGGCTTCCACACTGGTGTCGGGCGGCGTCCAGCCGGATTCGATATGCGCCAGTGCTACACGCCGGTAATCACGGCGAAAGAAGGCGAGGAAGTTGCGCGCCAGATAATGTTTGTCGGTGGGCGTCAGCGTGCCCATGATGCCAAAGTCGAGCGCGATGTACTGGCCCGCCGGTGACACAAAAATATTGCCGGGATGCATGTCGGCGTGAAAAAAGCCGTCGCGGAATACCTGGGTAAAAAATATTTCGACCCCGGCGCGCGCGAGCTTTGGAATATCCACGCCCTGCGCGCGCAGCGTATCCACCTGCGACACGGGCGTGCCGCGCATGCGTTGCATCACCATCACCTCGGTCGAGCAATGTTCCCAGTAAATTTCGGGAATTGCCAGCAGCGGCGAGCCGGCAAAGTTGCGCCGCAACTGACTGGCATTGGCAGCTTCGCGCATCAAATCGAGTTCGTCGTCGAGATGGCGGCCGAACTCGGTGACGACTTCATGCGGTTTCAACCGTTTGCCGTCGGCCCACAACCATTCCATCAGCGACGCGCCCGCGTCGAGCAATTCGAGATCGTTGCGGATGATGCTGGCGATGCCGGGGCGCAGAATTTTGACGGCGGCTTCGCGGCC
>JBEBHE010000414.1:0-3404 GCA_040081205.1 Burkholderiales bacterium
GGCGCAAGACGAAAACCAACAAACACTTCGTCAAAAATCAGCGCGATGTTTCGTTCATCACAGATTATCCGCAGTTGCCGCAGCCACGCCCTGTAGTCATCGCGCGAGTAGTGCGCCCGGCGCGAGCTATCAACCAGCGAGGAATCGCCCGGCGCGCTGGCGTTCGGGTGCAATGCCTGCAGGGGATTCACCAGCACGCAAGCAATATCACGGCGGCGGCGCAGCACGCGCAGGGTCGCCTCGTCCATTTCCTTCAGCGTATAGGTATCGCGCGCAGGCGCCGGATTGCCGATTCCCGGCTGCACGTCGCCCCACCAGCCATGGTACGCGCCGCAAAAGCGCACCAGGTGCGAACGCCTGCTGTGGTAACGCGCCAGGCGCACCGCCTGCATCACCGCCTCGGTGCCGGACATATGAAACGACACTTCATCCATGCCGGAAATCTTTCTGAGGCGCTGCACGTTGTCGGCCACCACCGGATGATAGGCGCCCAATACCGGGCCGAGATCACTCACAAGCGCACTGCCTTCGGCAATGCAGCTTTTGTAAAAATCGTTGCCAAACAGATTCACGCCATACGATCCAGTGAGATCATAAAAGCAGTTTCCATCAATATCCGTTACCGTCACGCCCGACGTAGATTGCACAAACGAACCGGCTTTCAGGCGCTCGCTCACCAGTTGCCGGAACTGAAAAGGCACACGGTACGCGTTGACAAAGCGCATATCGGAAACACCATCCTCGATCTGCGCCGATTGCGCCACGCTCCGCGCAAAGCGCGCGCTGAATTGCACGGTCAGCGCTGTCAGCGCCGCTTCACGGATAGCGACCACATCGTCCGGCGCGCCATCCACCGCCAACGCATCCCGCCCGGCATAACTGTAATTAGGCAACAAAGCGGCAACGCGGCGCGCCATACGCGGATGGCCGGCGAGCGAACGGTGTTTTGCCAGCGAAAGCTCCAGCCGCGATTTGGCGCGCGCCAAGGCATACAGCAGTGCGCCGCCACCAGCCACGTATAGGCCCAGGTTTTCGTCCATTAGTGAGTTCCTGTCATGAAGATTCGAAAAAGCAGCGCTACACCATGAATATCCGCCAACAGCTACAAAAAATTCTGGCGCAAGAAGACCTTAATTTTCTGCTCACCAACCGGCTGCCCCGCCGCTGGCTGACGTTGTTTATGGGATGGTTCAGCAAAATTGAACAGCCGCTGGTGCGCGATGGATCGATTGCGATATGGCGGTTTTTCTCCGGCCTTGATCTGAGCGAGGCCCGGAAAAGCGATTTCACCAGCATGCACGATTGCTTTGTGCGCGAACTGAAGGACGGCGTGCGTCCTGTCAATACCGACCCCGCCACGCTCGCGAGCCCCTGCGATGCAATCGTGGGCGCGCATGGCAGGATTGACGGCGTGCAGGTTTTTCAGGCCAAGGGGTTTCCGTACTCGCTCGACGATTTGTTGGGAGAAGACGCGCACGCCAATGAATGGCGGGACGGCTATTTCGTCACGCTGCGCCTCACATCCGGCATGTATCACCGTTTTCATGCGCCGCAGGATTGTGTCGTGGAGCGAGTAACTTATTTTTCCGGCGACACCTGGAACGTGAATCCGATAGCCTTGCGCCGCATCGAGAAACTGTTCTGTAAAAACGAACGCGCCTTCCTCAGTACGCGTGTTACCGGCACCGGCCCTGCCTGCGGGCAACGTGTTGCACTGGTCCCGATAGCAGCAATTCTGGTCGCAAGCATCCGCCTGCATTTTCTCGATGTGCTGCTGCATCTGAAGTATCGCGGGCCGCAACGCATGGTGTGCGACGCGACGTTTGCCAAAGGACAGGAGATGGGCTGGTTTCAGCACGGATCCACCATCATTGTGCTGGCGCCGAAGGGCTTTGTATTGTGTGACGGTGTGCGCGAGGGAACGTTCATTCGTATGGGCCACGCCCTCGTGCGCTGGGCGGATTGAGGCCGGCAGATTGCAACAAGCCCTGCGTCGCCCGGAACTCGCAGTCGTGCCGATCCACTACCTCGCGCAGGGTGCCGATGAAATGGTCAGTGACTGCCAACCAACTCATGTGCGCTACGCTTGCTGCCGCACGGCTGCGCAGGTCGTTGCGCCTGGCGGCGTCGGTGGCGATGACGACGGCAGCATTGATGAACTGTAATTCTTCACCCGGTGCAATCAACACCCCATTGTGATCGCTGGTGATCAAATTGGCAGCCGCCGCGCAGGCGTAAGACACTACTGCAAGGCCGCTGGCAAGCGCCTCCGGCACCACGTTGCCGAACGTTTCGGTGAGGCTGGGGAATAAGAACACATCGCCTGAGGCATAGCACGCCGCCAAGCTGTTGCCGGTTTTTATCCCGGTGAACACCGCCTGCGGGCAAGCCTCCTGCAAGGATTTTCGCAATGGGCCATCACCTACAACAACCAGTTTTGCCGAAGGTAAACGCGCCTGAATCGCCGAAAAAGCGTTAACTACCACACCAACATTTTTTTCTTTCGCCAGGCGGCCCACATAAAGTATCACCACATCACTTTCCTGCGCGCCCCACGCACGGCGCAATTCCGCGCAGCGCAGCGCCGGTGTGAATTGCTCTATGGCCACGCCGCGCGACAACACAGCGACATTTTGAAAACCGCAACCCCGAAGCGTCTGAGCCACGGCTTGTGTAGGCGCCAGCGTCACCATGGCGCGATTGTGAAATTTGCGCAGATACGCCTCGATAGAAGTTTTGAGCAGGCCCATGCCGTAGTGCCGCGAATACTGGTGAAAATTGGTATGAAACGAACTGGTGATTGGCAAATGCAACTTGCGCGCGGCTGTGATGGCGCACCAGCCCAACGGCCCTTCAGTGACCACATGCACGATATCCGGACGCTTTTGCCGCCACAGTTGGACAAGCCGATTCTGCGAAAGCAGACCAAACTGCAACTCGGGATACCGGGGAATGGGAACGCCCGTGGCAAGCACCTGATCCAAGCCGGCGAGCGGTCCGCCGGATGTCTCGTTGGGTTGCCGCGGCCTGACGATCTGCACGGTGTGGCCTCGCCGTAACAACCCTTTAACGAGATTGCCCCAGGTCATGGCCACGCCGTTAACTTCCGGCGGGAACGTCTCGGTCACCAGCGCAATACGCAGGCTGGCGGGGTGCGCTGCAAACGATTCAACAATGATTTCTTCCGGATTTTTCACGCGACACAGAATACGAAATCAATACCTCATTGCGATGACAGTTGCGTTACGGTTTTGCGACACCCGCTGAACCGTTGTGCGCGCATGGGCTGGAGCTGTCCCCGGCTCCATCGCGGATGTTTCTGCGTTAACCCATCCGTCATGAAACCGACATCGCGATGTCATGCCACCCGCGCACCATTCGTCAAACTTCACTCTGGAAAAGGC
>JBEBHE010000415.1:0-3404 GCA_040081205.1 Burkholderiales bacterium
CTATTACCCACGATTTCGAGGTTCGTGAAGCCTAGCGGCGACGCCCGCAGCCCGCTCCCGCACTCGGCCTGCGGCTACAACCAGTAAGCAGTCTCCGTCATCACCTTCGACGACGCTTTCATCGCGGTTTTTACCGGCGCTGGTAATTCCGCGCCACCGTGGCTGATCGCGCTGGTTGCGTGCCGCGCTTCGTCGTCGCGCATCTGCTCAATAATCGCGCGGCTTTTTTGATCTTCCGCGGGCAAGCGTTCGAGATGGCCTTCGAGATGGCGCACGACTTGCCGCTCCGTTTCGGCCAGAAATCCAAGGTTCCATTTGTCGCCCAGCAATCCGGACGCCGCGCCTAGCGCAAACGATCCCGCATAAAATAACGGATTCAGCACGCTCTTGCTGCCACCCAACTCGGCGATGCGGCGCTCAGTCCACGCCAGGTGCTCGGTTTCTTCCTGTGCTGCGTGTTCCAGCGCTTCTCTCGCCGACGCATCACGAGCGGTCAGCGCCTGTCCTTGGTACAACGCCTGCGCGCAGACTTCGCCGCTGTGATTGACGCGCATCAGCGATGCGGATGTTTGACGTTGCGTTTCGTCAAGATGCGCGTCGGGAAGCGTGTCTCCCGGCACGGGTCGTAAGGTCTGCGCGTGCGCAAACAACGTGCGCAACCCTTTGTCAAAACCGACGATAAGTTGATCGATGTTGATCACGCAGCGGCTCCGAACAATCGTTCGAGCTCAACGCCCGGCTCCGGCGCGCGCATGAACGCCTCGCCCACCAGGAAACAATTCACTTTGCGCGAACGCATCAGTTCCACGTCGGCGGTTTTCAGGATACCGCTTTCCGTGATGACGATGCGGTCCGCCGGCACGCGATCCAGCAGGCCCAGCGTGGTGCCCAGTTTCGTTTCGAAGGTGCGCAGGTTGCGATTGTTGATGCCGATGAGCGGCGTATTCAATTTCAGCGCGAGATCCAGTTCATCGCCATCGTGTGCTTCTACCAGCACCGCAAGCCCGAGACTCATCGCCACCGACTCCAGCTCGCGCATGCGCGGCAGATCCAGCACCGCGACGATCAGTAAAATGCAATCGGCGCCCGCTGCGCGCGCCTCATAAATCTGATACGGATCGATCATGAAATCCTTGCGCAATACCGGCAACGCGCATGCCGCGCGGGCGGCTTGCATGTGCGGAATATTGCCCTGAAAAAACTGCTGGTCGGTCAACACTGAAAGGCACGCCGCGCCATGCTGCTCATAACTTTTCGCGATCTGCGCCGGATCGAAATGTTCACGCAGAACGCCTTTGCTGGGACTGGCTTTCTTGACCTCTGCGATGACCGCCGATTTACCCGCAGCGATTTTCGCGCGCAATGCACCCACAAAATCACGCGGCGGCGGCGCAGTGTTGGCCTGCCGCTCGACCTCGGCGGACGGCGCAGCGTGCTTGGCGGCGGCAACTTCCGTTGCCTTCACTGCCACAATACGCCGCAGAATATCATCCATAATATTGTTTAAAAACAAATACTTAGTAAATTTACTTTATAGCACCGGTATGCGCGACAAACTGGTCGAGCTTGTTGCGCGCCGCGCCGCTGGCGATCGTGGCCAGCGCTGTCTTTACGCCGTCCGCCAGCGATTCGGCAAGGCCAGCCACATAAATACTCGCACCGGCGTTGAACACCACAATGTCGCGCGCCGGGCCATCTTTGTTGTCCAGCGCAGATAACAACATTGCCTTGGAAGCATCGATGCCGTCGACACGCAGCGCGGCGGCATCACACGCTTTGAGGCCCACGTCGGAAGGCTGCACCTCGTACTCGCGCACTTCGCCGCCTTTGAGTTCACCAATCATCGTCGGGCCGCACAGCGAAATTTCATCCAGGCCTTCGCGCCCATGCACGATCATCACGCGGCGGCTGCCGAGCCGCTGCAGCACACGCGCTTGTATGCCGACGAGATCAGGATGAAACACGCCCATCACCTGCTGTTTTGCGCCCGCTGGGTTGGTCAGCGGGCCCAGAATATTGAAAATCGTTTTCACGCCGAGTTCGCGGCGCACCGGCGCGGCATACTTCATGGCGCTATGGTGATTAGGCGCAAACATAAAGCCCACGCCCACATCGTTGATCGATTTCGCGACCTGATCGGGCGATAGATTTATATTTGCGCCGAGCGCCTCCAGCACGTCGGCACTGCCGGATTTGCTCGATACCGAACGTCCGCCGTGCTTGGCGACTTTCGCCCCCGCCGCTGCGGCAACGAACATCGCCGCAGTGGAAATGTTGAAAGTGTGTGCAGAATCGCCGCCGGTACCACAAGTGTCGATCAAGTTAGGCGCGTCGGGCACCGGCACCTTGGTCGCGAATTCGCGCATCACCTGCGCCGCAGCGGAGATCTCGCCAATGGTTTCCTTTTTCACACGCAGACCGGCGATGATCGCGGCAATCAAGGTCGCCGACACTTCGCCGCTCATGATCTGGCGCATCAGGGAGAGCATTTCCTCGTGAAAAATTTCCCGATGCTCAACAATGCGCGCGAGCGCTTCCTGCGGGGTCATTGCTTTCCTTCCAGAAAATTTTTCAGCATGGCGTGGCCATGTTCTGTGAGTATCGACTCCGGATGAAACTGCACACCCTCGATTGGCAGCGTCTTGTGGCGCACGCCCATGATCTCGCCATCGTCGGTCCACGCGGTGACTTCAAGACAATCCGGCAAACTTTCTCGCTCAATCACCAGCGAGTGATAACGCGTCGCCTGAAAATCGGCAGGCAAACCCCGAAACACGCTGCTATTGTTGTGGTGTATCGCTGAAGTTTTGCCATGCATCAATTGTTTGGCATGCACAATTTTGCCGCCGAACGCCTGACCGATACTTTGATGGCCAAGACACACGCCGAGTATCGGCACCTTGCCCGCGAAGTGCTTGATCGCGGGCACGGAAATGCCCGCCTCGTTGGGTGTGCACGGACCGGGCGACACGACGATTCGTGCGGGATTCAGCCGCTCGACCCCTTCGAGGGTGATGTCGTCGTTGCGGAACACCTGCACGTCCTCGCCCAGCTCGCCAAAATATTGCACGAGGTTGTAGGTAAACGAGTCGTAGTTGTCGATAACGAGCAGCATGATGCGAGGAGTTTATCAGTTGATAAACAACATTATACGCCGGGGCACTGGGCGATTGAACCTTGCGTATTCGCGCTATCCGCCTATACCATTCACCAACGACAAGCTCCAAGGAGGCGTAAATGGCAAAAGCATCTGACGCGGCGATGATTGCGGTGTGGTTTTTGGCATCGTTGCTCAGCAGCACTGCGTTCGCGCAAACCACCGGCAGCGGCGCCAAGTCCTGGCCCACCCGTGTGGTTCGCATCGTGCTGCCCGGCTCGCCCGGCGCCGGCTCCGACATCATCGG
>JBEBHE010000416.1:0-3387 GCA_040081205.1 Burkholderiales bacterium
ACGCCACTCGCTGCAAGCTCCACTGCCCCGACGGTTACTTCAACCGAGCATTCGTAAAAACCGCCCCCACCGTATTAGCCCCGTCCATCTTCGCACCACGCAGATCGGCATTGGTGAAATCCGCATTGCGCAGGTCGGCGTTCGTAAAGTTGGCGTCGCGGCAATCGGCGCCCTTGAAGCTGGCGCCGGTAAGGTTGGTGCGGTTGAAGTAGGTCTGAACACATTTGGCGCCGTCGAAAATGGCACCGCTCAGGTCCGCGCCGCCGTAGCCGGGATCCATCATGTGCTGGCGCTTGCTGCGGTTGTGCTGGCCGCCCATGCCGTGAAAGCTGCGCTGTGACAGATCGGTGTTGCGAAAGCTGGCGTTGCGGTAGATCGCGGTCTCATGCCCGCGCGCCGTGTTCCATGTCGCGCCGTCGAAGATCGCACCGGTGAAATCCGCGCCGGACACACCAGCCATGGTGAAATCCGCACCGCTGAAATCAGCGTGGCGCGCGTTGGCATCGGAGAATTCGGCCTCGCGCAGGTTGGCGCCTTTGAAATTCGCGTGGGGCAGCCACGCGCCGACGAAGCGGTGCTCCACCAGGTTTTGCTTTTCATAGTTCGCGGGAAACTGCTTCGCAACGAGGGTGCGCACGCCACCAGCATCTTTCCAGTACAGATGATTGCCGAGCACAGCAACGATGGCGAGCACCGCAATCAGCGCGATGACCATCCAGAGTTTCATGCGTCGGCCTTGATCGGTTGCGGTGCGTTCACGCTCAACACCCTGACGGTTCCGATAACGGTGTCGCGCAATAGTACCCGTGCCATCGTATCGACGGGAAAACGCGGCAACGCGCGTTCCGGCATCAGGAATTCCGCGTTCAAGATCAACTTTTCTTCGCTGGGCCAGGGCCCGGTTATTTTGTCCGCGCGCCACAGTCTTGCGCTGAACCCGTCGGTGCCCTGCGCCAGCAGGCAGCGCAAATCCAGAATGCCGCCATCCGCGTCCACGTGCATCAAGTCCGTTCCGACCGTAACGGAAAAAGTCGCTTCAAGCGTCGCATTCACTTCGCGCGGGTGAGACGCGGCGGTCGGGCTTGTCTTGGGCTGCAGCAGCGCGGTGGCGCGTTCTTTGGCGATCCTGGTCAAGTAGCGTAGCGCCATGGGCAGCCAGAAAATCAGAACGATCAAGCCCAAAAAACGCAGTTCGGATTCTGCTGGCAGCAGCAGGAACATGCCCAGCCCCAACATGGCCAGGAAAGTAAACAAATAGGCAACGAGCTTTTTTCGAGGCATTGCTGCTCCGGTGAGTGTGAGACGGGCGCTGCGTTTCGGTTCCTCCGGCTCTGCCGGTTCCGTCAAAAGTCAAATAGCATGTCAGGCACAATTATTATATAACTATTTGTTTTTATTTACATTTTATAAGGTGATCCGTGTTGTCTTCCCCCATATTTCGCACGCTGATTTCAGTGGCGAGTATCAATCCACGACGCAGGCGGCGGCGTTCATCCCCGCGTTAAGAATCAAAAAGAATCAAAGGGGTCAGCGTCGAATTTCGTATGGATTTCCGCACCCTGTTATTGCCCGGTAGAAATCCGTGTTGTTGACCGTTCAACAACTGGCGAATGCATTGCTGGTTCGCGAAAAAAGCGGATTGAAATATCCGGATTGGGACCAGCCGCTGCGCGTGCATTCGGCCGCGACGGCGATTTACGCGGCGTTGCCTTGACTTCCTGGCGCCTCCGGCAGCCCGAACGAACGACACGCCGTACGCGACATGCCTTCCTATACCGCACCCTTGGCGCGCAGCGCCGCGATGGCCGCCTGATCGTAGCCGAGGCTGTTGAGCACCTCGTCGGTATGCTCGCCCGGTTCGGGCGTGTGCTTGAGTTTTTCCGGCTGTGGATATTTACTCATGTGAATCGGCTGGCCGACTACTTTTTGCGGTCCGTATTTCGGGTGATCGATCGGCGTGGCAATCTTCAGATGCTGCACCTGCGGATCGGCGAACACTTTGTCGATGGTGTTGATCGGGCCGCACGGCACGCCGGCCCTGTCCATGGCAGCTATCCAGTACGCGTTGGGCTGCTTGCGCACCACATCCACCATCAGCGCATTGAGCGCCTTGCGGTTCTTCGAACGCGCTGCCGGCGTGGCGTAATCGGGATGCGTCAGCGTATCGGCCATGCCCGCCGCTTCGCAAAAACGGATCCATACCTTGTCGCCCGCAGCGGCAATGTTGATGTGGCCGTCGGCGGTCTGGAACATGCCGGTGCCGGTGCCGGTGGGATGATTGTTGCCCTCCTGCCCCGGAACATCACCCTTGATCAGGTAGCGCGCCGCCTGAAAATCCAGCATGTAAATCTGCGCTTCGATCAGCGAGGTGTACACCCACTGGCCTTCACCGGTGCGCTCACGGTCGAGCAGCGCGAGCACAATACCGTTGGCGAGCAGCAGGCCGGACGAGGTGTCGTTGATGGCGATGCCCACGCGCACCGGGCCGCCGCCGGCATGGCCGGTGATCGACATCAGCCCGCCCATGCCCTGTGCGATCTGGTCTACGCCCGGCCGGCCTTCGTACGGGCCGTCCTGACCAAAGCCGGAGATGCTGCCGTAAACAATGCGCGGATTGATTTTTTTCACCGACTCGTAATCGACGCCGAGCTTGTGTTTGACGGTAGAGCGAAAATTTTCCACGATCACGTCGGCGGTTTTCGCCATCTCGAAGAAAATCTTTTTGCCTTCCGGTGATTTCAGGTTGAGCGTGAGGCTGCGCTTGTTGCGATGCAGGTTCTGAAAGTCAGGCCCGTTGCGACGGCTGCCGGTGGCATCGACATCAGGGCCGCCGGGCTCTTCGATTTTGATCACGTCGGCGCCCCAATCGGCGAGCTGTCGCACGGCGGTTGGTCCCGCGCGATGCGCGGTAAGGTCGAGTACTTTGTATCCGTTAAGCGGTAATGGGCGGGCAGTCATGGGTATTTCTCTCCTGTGCACTTAAATTAGGCGGCGCAGTGTAGCATTGCAGCATCCGTGCAAAGCATCGCATTCCAATTCGTGAAAGGTCGTTTTATGCGAGTCATGTTCATAAGATGGGCTTGTTGGCTTTTACCAGCGGTGTTCGCCTGCAATAGTGCTGTGATCGCGCAGGACAAGTCTGATAAACCAGCCGGCTATCCGACCCGGCCGATCCGTCTGATGGTGACCGTGGCACCGGGTGCCGGCACCGACGCCATCGCGCGCGAAGTCGCACAAATGCTGACCGCTCAATTCGGTCAGAATGTGGTGGTCGACAACCGGCCGGGCGGCGGCGGCGTGATCGCCACGGAACTGGTCGCCCGCGCCGCGCCCGACGGTTACACCATCATCATGCAGGGCGATACCATGATGCTTCTGGGTGCAACC
>JBEBHE010000112.1:0-12661 GCA_040081205.1 Burkholderiales bacterium
GGGCATGTTTGCCTGGCAGGTGTTTGATTCGAAAATTATTCCCGCGCTGCGCGACGAATATCGCATCAAGCGCGTAACCAAAGTGCGCGCCAACACACTTGAAGAACTGTGCAAGATGATGGATGGCGTCAATCCGGAAGCCGCGCTGCGCGAAATCCAGGAATACAACAAGGCTGTGCGCACCGACGTGCCGTACAACATGGCGATCAAAGATGGCCGCTGCACTGAGGGCCTGGCAATCAACAAATCAAACTGGGCTAACACGGTGGATACGGGTCCGTTTGAAGCGTACGCGGTCACCTGCGGCGTCACCTTCAGCTTCGGTGGCCTGAAAATCAGCACCGACCCCGCGACCGAAGGCCAAGTGGAAGACACCGGCGGCCAGCCGATCCACGGCTTGTATGCGGCGGGCGAACTGGTCGGCGGAATTTTCTATCACAACTATCCGGGCGGCACGGGACTGACGTCGGGTTCGGTGTTTGGCCGGTTGTCGGGCACAACCGCAGGCAAAGCCGTGAAGGTAGGCTAAATCGGCTAACAGCGAAAAACCACCAAGGAGAAAGCCATGAACGCTCCCGCAGTGCAAATTCACAAACCGGTACGCGAACAGGTCAGCCCGGAAGAATGGGGCGTTCGTGTCAATCTCGCCGCGTGCTACCGGCTGATGGCCGAATACGACATGGTGGAAATGATCGCCAATCACATCTCCGCGCGCGTGCCGGGAACGACTAACGAGTTCCTGATCAACCCCTACGGCATGCTGTATGAAGAAGTCACCGCATCGAGCCTGATCAAAATCGACCTCGACGGCAACGTGTTGTTCAACGCCACTGATTACGGCGTCAATCAGGCGGGCTACGTCATCCACAGCGCAGTTCACAGCGCGCGTCACGATGTCGATTGCGTGATCCACACTCACACTCTCGCAGGCATGTCGGTGTCCTCGCACAAACAAGGACTGCTGCCACTGGCACAGAGCGCGATGCGTTTCGCGGAAATCGCCTATCACGACTACGAAGGCCCGGCACTGCGGCTCGATGAGCGTGAACGGCTGGTCCAGTCACTCGGCAACCGTGAAGCGATGATTCTGCGCAACCACGGCCTGCTCACCGTCGGCGATAGCATTCCTGAGTGCTTTAACAACCACTTCCGCCTGGAGCGCGCCTGCCAGTTGCAGGTAATGACACTCTCGTGCAACACCGAAATCCAGTTGCCGCCCGACGAAGTGGTGCAATCCACCTACGCCGGATTTAGCAAAACCGGCACGCAACGCCGCCGGGGCCTGCTGGAATGGCCGTCGCTGCTGCGCAAGCTGGATCGTAAAGACCCCAGCTACGCGAGCTGATTTTTGCGGGAAAGTCAAAACTCACAAGCGGGCCACGGCCCGCTTTTTGTTTCCTGAAAGGAGCGAGACCATGGAAATCAAATCCACCCTCAAAGTCGTCAACACTTCCGCGATCAAGGGCGCCGAGGGCGTCATTCCCGAGCAAAGCATGCGGCGGCTGATCGGCTGCCCGGAAATTCCAACCGACCGGCTGCGCGTCGGCCACGCCACCTACAAACCCGGATCGATTGAAGAACTGCACTGGCATCCGATCGAGGCGTTTTATTACATCCTCTCCGGCCACGCCATCGTGCGCGACATCGAGGGCAAAGCGTATGAAGTCAGTGCCGGGTCATTTCTGTATTGCCCACCCGGCATCGCAGGCGCGCATGAGTGGGAAGTGAAGGAATCGCTGGAACTGCTGGCGATACGCGGCTCCACCGAGTCGAACAAGAAACTGCAATTCACCGTCGATAAGAAAACCAAGCGGTCTTATATCGACCTGGAAGAACTTGCCAAGCGCGATGCTATTAGTTTTAGTTCGCACTATTAGTGCGAACTGGCTACTTATTCAAACCGATTTTTTTTATTAAATTTTAATGTCCGACAGCATTAACATAGCCTACCCCGGCCCCGACCTCAATACGCGCAAACCGCGTAACGCCATCCCTGAAGGCGCGATCGATTGCCACTGCCACGTGTTCGACCAGTTCGACAAGTACCCGCTCGCGCCCAACCGCAGTTACACGCCCGCGCGCGCGACGCTGGAACAATATCTGGCGATGTGCAAAACGCTCGGCATCGCGCGCACGGTGCAGGTCAACGCCAGCACCTTTGGCATGGATAACTCGCTCACCTGCGACTTGATCGCCAAACTGGGCCAAGACAAGGCACGCGGCGTCTGCGGCGTGATGCCCGATACGTCATCCGCCGAAATCGAACGCCTGCATCAAGGCGGCTTTCGCGGCGCACGCTTGTCCACGCACGTCAAAGGCTACGGCGGCTTTGATGCGCTGCCCGCGCTGGCCGCGAAAATCAAACCGTTCGGCTGGCATGTGCAACTGCATGTGAGTGCCAGCGCCGAACTCGCTGCCATCGAATCGCAACTGATGCAATGCCCCACGCCCATCGTGTTCGATCACCTCGGCGGCGCGCGCGGCGAAGAAGGCGTGAACGCACCCGGCTTTCAGGCGCTGCTGCGGATATTGAAAAACCGCGACGACTGCTGGGTCAAGATTTCAAGCTGGTATCGCCGCACCAACGCCGCGCCGCCGGATTACGCCAATATGAAACCGCTCGCGCAGGCGCTGATCGCTGCACGCCCCGACCGTTGCGTGTGGGGCAGCAATTGGCCGCATCCGGTGTGGAGCGGCCACATGCCGAATGATGGCGATCTGCTCGATTTGTTTTGTGACTGGGCGCCGGATGCGACCGTGCGCAAACAAATACTCGTCACCAATCCCGAAACACTTTATTTCCAGTAAACGCCACGCAAACTACTCTACCTTGATCCCTGCTTTACGCACCACATCCGCCCACTTCGCGATTTCCTTGCGGATGTGCGCGGCGAATTGCTCGGACGTGCCGCCGGCGGGTTCTATGCCCATCACCTTGTATTTCTCCAGCAGCACCGCCGACGCCAGTGCCTTGTTTACCGCGGCGTTGAGACGCATCACCACGTCTTTTGGCACACCGGCGGGCGCTATCACGCCACCCCACGGCACCACTTCGTAACCCGGCAACGATTCGGCCACGGTCGGCAGTTCCGGAAACGCCGGCGAGCGCCGGGTGCCGGTTACCGCGATGCCGCGGATGCGCCCCGTGCGCACGTATTGCTCCAGCGCGGAGATGCCGTTAAACGTAAAGTGCACTTGTCCCATCGCCATCGCGGGAATCGCCTGCGCCCCCAGAAAGGACACCGCTTTGATTTGCGTGCCCGCCATCTGGTTGAATAATTGCCCGCTCAGAAACTGCGTGGAGCTGACGCTTGCACCGGCATAAACCACTTTGCCGGGATTCTTTTTGGCATAGTCGATCAGTTCCGGCACAGTTCTGACCGGGAACGATGCCGCACCCGCCAGCATATTGACGGAATGCTGCGTCAGCGCGACCGGTTGAAAATCGCGCTCCGGATCGTACGGCAACTTGGGAATCGCACTGCGCGCAATCGCCAGCGAAGCGATATTACCGTAACCGATGGTGTAACCGTCCGCCGGCGCGCGCGCCAGCAACTGCGTGCCGATACTGCCGCCCGCCCCGCCGCGATTATCCACAATGAATTGCTGCCCTAGCTGCTGGGTAAGCTCAGTGGTGATGGCTCGTGAATTCGTGTCAGGCGCGCTGCCCGCCACTGCGGCCACGATAAACCGCACGGGACGTTCGGGATAGGCGGCGCTCGCAAGATGAGCGGCATTCGCTATTACCAGCACTATCGCGGTACATATCAATCGCAGCATTACATTCTCCAATGACTTTCAGTATCGTCGGCATGGGGTACGGCATACCACGCTATTCAGCCCGCAACGGCAAGACGCGGCACTTAGTCTAGCGCATAACAATCACCAGCAGATGGTACGCGTTGCACGCGTTCCGGTACAATGCGGCGCTTTCCTCGACGCATTTAGTCCGCATGCCTGCCACCGATCCGCCAGAAACGCTTTCGCCATACCGCCCTCCTTTCTGGCTGCCCGGCGGTCACGCACAAACCATACATGCATCGATGTGGGCGCCCCGGGCGCCTGTAGCGTATTGGCGCGAGCGCTGGGAAACACCCGACTTTGATTTTATCGATCTCGACTGGCTGGACCATCCGCAGCAGGAACTCGCGCTCGATCAAGCTGACGAAACACCGCTGGCGGTGATGTTTCACGGACTCGAAGGCAGTTCGAACAGTCACTATGCCCGGAGCTTGATGCATGCCGTGAATGCGCGCGGCTGGCGTGGCGTGGTAGTGCATTTTCGCGGATGCAGCGGTGAAGTGAATCGTCTGCCGCGCGCTTATCACTCGGGAGACAGCGCCGAAATCGACTGGGTATTGCGGCGCCTTCGTTCCACGCGCAGCGGGCCGATCTATGTGGCTGGCGTGTCGCTCGGCGGCAACGCACTGCTCAAATGGCTGGGCGAGCAAGGCGAAGCGGCGCGCAAGATTGTCACGCGCGCAGCGGCCATCTCCGCGCCGATGGATCTGGCCGCCGCCGGCGATGCGCTGGGGCGCGGCTTCAACATGATCTACACGCGTAATTTTCTCAACACGATGAAAGCCAAAACGCTGGCGAAGATGAAGCGGTATCCGGCGCTGTGCGACAAACGCCACATGCTGGCCGCTCGCACGCTGCGCGCGTTTGATGATCTGGTCACCGCGCCGCTGCACGGTTTCAACGGCGTTGACGATTATTACGCGCGCGCGAGCAGCAAACCCTTTTTGAAAACCATCGCTACACCGGCACTGATACTGAATGCGCGCAATGATCCGTTTCTGCCCGCGCGATTTTTACCTGAACCGCGCGACGTATCGTCCAGCGTGC
The DNA here is from genome assembly GCA_040081205.1 of Burkholderiales bacterium. Classification (GTDB taxonomy): domain Bacteria; phylum Pseudomonadota; class Gammaproteobacteria; order Burkholderiales; family SG8-41; genus UBA5216. The sequence continues at coordinate 4,849 of JBEBHE010000112.1, forward strand.
AACTTGAAACACCAGCCGCTGGCGGGCACGTCGGATTTGTCACGGGCCGTTTTCCGGGCAGCATCAATTGGCTGTCGCTACATATACTGAGATTCTTTGACATACCATAGCAATATGTTTTTAAAGGCTTTTTGTTTTGTTAGCCACCTCACCTGAAATCTTTAAAGCCTACGACATCCGCGGCATCGTAGACCGCACGCCCACCCTACACGGCGTTGCTGCCGGATGTTGCGATCACAATGAATATCGTACGTTATGTATTGATGGGAACATTATTAACCTCAAGGTGCAATCGAAGCGCGGCACATTGCGCCCTACCTATGTACCGCCTTGCACGGTATGGTTTATTTTCCGGGGAGTTTCGGCACTGCGTTCCATTGCAGCAGCGCTTTCTCGGTGGCGGGGCCGCGCTGCTTGAGCCACTCGCTCATCTGATCGCCAACGCCTTTGCCATAAATGCGGTGCGAATAAATCACGGCGATGCCGGTACCTTCGTGCATCTTGAAGCGTGCGAATACTGCTTCCAGAAACGCCGGCCGGCCTAGCACCGCAACCACCAGATGCTCGGCGGGTTTGCTATTGGTTCTGGGAATCGAGTTGGTATTCACGATCACCCCCTTGTGCGCCTTGTAGGTGCCCAACACCGAGTTCGCAGTAGCTGCGAGCGCGTCGCCGTCTTTCGCCTTGGGATAGACGTTGATCGTCACCATGTCGGCCCACGCTTTCAAATCCTCCTGCCCGGCTGGCGTGTATTCGTGTTGATCGTTGATGGTGTAGCGATGAAAGTATTTGGCATCGCCAAATGAAAATGCAGCGGCTTGCTGCGTTCTGCCCGCACCTTGGGCCATGACGACACCGGCAGCGCTCAAACCAAGCAGACCGATCAGCCAGACAAACGAAATGGCGTGTTTCATATTTGATCCTTGTTATGGATTGTTGAATGATTTTAATGCAATTCGCGCATTGCCTGACCGACCCCAATTTCACCACCGCCGATCGGAACCAGTCGGGATGTGCGGGCCGCGAACGCAAAAACAATGGCCGCGTGCAGCGCCGTCACGCCAATGCCGATCATCTGTTCAACGCGAATGCCACTGACGCCGTGGGGTCACCTGGTCGAGTATTTCAAGCGTCACGCGATACCTGCCGGTCGACATTTTAGTACTGGCGTGCCGCCGCAGTGCGATGTCATAGGGACGTGTACCCGTTTCAATCACCTCCGGGTTGGCCTTCCAATCAGGAGATAGTTCGTGATATTCGTAGCGCGCCGTGCTTTGCGCGCTCGGGTCGGCGCCCTTCGAAAGCAGCCAGCGCACGGCTCCCTCGTTGCCTCCAAGCGCGGCGAAATGCAGGGGCGTGAAGCCATACTTGTTGCGCACATTGATGCCCGCAACCAAAAAAACGTCGTGGTGCATCTTGTGCAATGGCAAATTGCCATCAATGTCAGCCGCCTCCGGGTCGGCGCCAGCCGCGATCAACAACGCCGCGATTTGCGGCCCCGACACATGCAGCGCCGTGCTTCCCTTCGTATTGCGCGCCGTAACCTGCGCACCGGCTTTGAGCAGTAGTTTCACACACTCGCCACAGTCACTGCCAGCGGCCCAATTCAGAGGCGTCGCCCCGCCGTTATCCCGAGCCTCAATGTTCGCGCCCGCCGCAAGCAGCGCAGCGGTCATCTTGGCCCGGTCGTCACCGATTGGAGAAGAACTGGCCATGTGCAGCAGGGACTGTTCCCGCGGTCCAACAGGTGCGCGACCGGCGTCGGTACGCAGCATCACGACGACGGATGCCGAGTCGCCTGCGATCAGCGCTTTCCTGTAGGTTTCAAAGTCTGCGCCGAATGCGCTCGAGGAAACCAAGGTCAGCCAGAGGACGATCAATAGCGTTGGGCAGTTGCACATAGCACATAGTCTGGGGCCTGTTAACCATTCAGCCAACGGGATGTAGGCGCGCACGAGGTTGCGTATGAAAGTGAAGTGACGAGCGCGTTTCTCATAGCGCGGGCAATACGACGAAACTGCGTGAGTCGACTGAAGACAGTTACTTCCGGCGAGCATTCTTAAATATCGCTCCTGCAGTATCGGCATCATCCATTTTTGCATAGCGGCCAATGTATCTGCGCCCCGGCGGGCGGTCAATTGCCGGTCGTTCGGCCACACCACTCAACTGAATGCACGCAATGATTCCTTTCTGCCGGCGCGATTTTTGCCGGAGCCGTGCGATGTATCGGCTAGCGTGCAACCTGAAACGCCAGCCGCAGGCGCGCATGTCGGGTTTGTCGGCGGAAGGTTTCCGGGTAACATCATATGGCTGTCGCAACATATACTTAGATTCTTTGATATGCTATAACAACATGTTTTTAAAGGTTTTTTGTGCCCCCATTCGCCCCACCCGAAATATTCAAAGCCTACGACATTCGCGGCATCGTCGGGCGCACGCTGACCGTCGAAGCGGTTGAAAACATCGGCCACGCCATCGGCTCCGAAGCGATAGCGCGTCAGCAAAAAGAAGTGGCTATCGGGCGTGATGGACGCGCCTCTGGACCTGAACTTTCAGCGGCCCTCGCGCGTGGACTGCGTGCCAGCGGCGTGGATGTGATTGATGTCGGCATGGTGGCCACGCCCATGCTCTACTTCACGGCATACCAACTGAAGACGTTGTCGGGGGTGATGGTCACCGGCTCGCACAATCCGCCCGAATACAACGGCCTGAAAATGATGCTCGCGGGCGATACGCTTGCCGGCGATGCGATACAGGCGTTACGAGTGCGCATTGAACGCGGCGACCTCACGCACGGCGCCGGCAGCTACCGCACGCACGACATCCGCGAAGCCTATCTAGGCCGCATCGTCGGCGACATCAAACTCGCGCGTCCCATTAAAATCGCCGTCGATTGCGGCAACGGCGTCGCAGGCGCCTTTGCGCCAGAACTGTATCGCCGGCTGGGTTGTGGCGTGGATGAATTGTTTTGCGAGGTCGATAGCCGTTTCCCGAATCATCATCCCGACCCGTCGCAGCCGAAGAACCTGCAAGACCTGATTGCCGCATTAAAAGCTGGCGATGCTGAAATCGGCCTGGCCTTTGACGGCGACGGCGACCGTCTGGGAGTCGTAACGAAGAGCGGCAAAATCATTTACCCCGACCGGCAATTGATGCTGTTCGCCGCCGATGTGCTCAGCCGCAACCCCGGCGCGGAAATCATTTTCGACGTGAAATCCACGCGCAATCTGTTTGACTGGATACGCCACCACGGCGGCAAGCCGCTGATGTGGAAAACCGGCCATTCGTTTATCAAAGCGAAGCTGAAAGAAACCGGTGCGCCGTTGGCGGGCGAGATGAGCGGTCACCTCTTTTTCAAGGAGCGCTGGTACGGCTTTGACGATGCGCTTTACGCCGGGGCGAGACTGCTGGAAATCCTGTCGAAAGTGCCCGATCTCAGCGCCGCGCTGGAATCACTGCCTGATGCGGTCAGCACGCCTGAACTGCATGTACACACGGCCGAAGGCGAGAACTACACGTTGATGGACGCACTAAAGAAAAACGCCCGCTTCGACAACGCGCAGGAAATCATCACCATCGATGGTATGCGGGTCGAATACGCCGACGGCTTTGGCCTCGCGCGGCCCTCCAACACCACACCGGTGATTGTGCTGCGCTTCGAAGCAGAAACGGATGCGGCCATCAAGCGCATTCAGAGCGATTTCCGGCGTGCGTTGCTCGCAGTGAAGCCGGGAATTGCGTTGCCGTTTTAAGCGGCTACTTCAACATCCGCTTTACCGCTTTCAACGCACCCAGATCCACGTATTCATTCTCGCCATTCTCGCGATAGCGCCGCTTGTTAATGCGCGGATAGTCACAAACATCCAGCGCCCAGCGATTGCCGCCGACGAGATATACCAAATCCCGCTTAAACGGATTGCGCATCGCATGCGGCTTGGAACCCGCGACAAAGCCCATGAAATCACCTGCGCCGATTTTGTGTTTCTTTTCGCCTATCTCGGCGATACCACGACCGCTCAGGATATATACCCATTCCTCATCCTGATGATGAAAATGAAATTCGGTGCTGACATCGCCGCCTTTCAAACGCACCAGATGCACGCCCAGTGTTTCCAAACCCGTGGCGTCACCGAGCGAACGCGTGTAGCGAATCGCGCCCGGATTCAGGAAGTGTATGAACTTGTCTTCCTTCATGCGGCGGATTGCCCCGGCGGATAGCAGCGCCGCTTTGGACTTGCTGATCTTGCGCTTTACCATGATCGTGCCATGATCGTGTTAACGCGCGCCCGCCAGTCCTGCCAGCGGCGCGTAATCGGCGGTGCTGCCGTGTCCGCCCGCGAACCGCAGCGGCTGTATCCCTGCACGGCGCGCGGCGTTCACTATCGCGGCTAACGGCGAATTAATCTGATTCGGCAACGGCGCCGCGCCTGGACTCCAGATGTCGGTCACGAAGCCTATGCGCGCATCGGCGACGTAGCCGATCAACATGCCATCGACGTGCGGGTTCTCGGTCAGGTGCGCGGACACCTCACGCTGACCGTCACGCATCAGGTAGCGATCAGACACCTCGACAATATTCACCTTCGAATAATCCCGCGGCATCACATCCGGATTGCGTGTCGCCGGTGACGCCAGCACACGCCGGTAATGTGCAGCAGCGCCGCGTCCGACCACCAGCGTCGCGCCCTGCGCCATATACGCGCGCAGCCCGCCGGCATGATCCATGTGATGATGCGTCAGCACCAGATAACGCACCGGCTTGTTGCCATAGCGCGCCTGCGCGGTGCGGATGGTCCAATTGGATTGCCAGTCGTTCACCGGCGCATCGAACACGATCAGATGATCGCGCATATCCACCACCAGCGCATTGTGCGAACCGCCGACGACATGCTGCACGCCGGGCGCGAGTTCCTGCAAACGCAGTGACTGGGTCACCTTCGTATCGAAACTCGGATGATCGGAATCAAGATAGGTGCCGATGAACTGCCGGCGTATCACCCACTGATACGGAATATTGCCCACCGCAGGCCGCGCTGCGGCAGCCAGCAGGTTCGCGGGCACTGCCATCCCCGCCGGATTGATAGTCGGGTTAGGCATGATCTGTGTGATACGAATATCCGCGACGGTGCGTCCGTTCAGTTCATAGCGCTGGCTCGCCGCCATGCGCACGCCGCCCCCCGCACCAATGGCCTGCCATTCGGACAGCACTAGATCGTAATCGACATCACCCCACATGTTATCCACATCCAGCGTGCGCACGCGCGCAGGCAACCCGCTGCCCGGATCGAACAACACGATAAAATTGTGCGCGCCCGCGTTGTACGACAGTGCAGGATGCGATACCCCGCCGATCTCCACGTTGCCCATGCGATTGACACGCCCGGGATTGTTGCGCATCTCCAGCAGCAATGCCGGCGAAGTGCGGCGCAACTCGCGCTGCGTGGTCGCCAGCCGCAAGCCGGACATGGCGTGCATCGCCGGCTTGTTCGCGAGACTCTCACGCGTGCGTCCGTTGGAATCAATGCCGATCACGGCGCCCGCATCGGGCGTGACGATCTCGGTGTAGCTAAACGTGCGCGGCGCGGGATACGCGAATTTTTTCACCCAATCGATGCGCGACACGTGGTTGACGAAATCCAGCGTGGTATCAAATGACGCTTCTGCCGCGAAACGCATCTCACCGCCGGGCGCATGCGATTGCTCCGGCTCCCAGTGTTTCACCGTGCCCTTGATAGACGCGCTGCGCAAACTGCGCAAAGCATCCACGCCACCCATCGCGGCCAGCGCGCGATTGATCAACTCCTGATCGCGCGACAACGACGTGGTCGAACCGGTAGAAGAGGTCGTCGACGGGCCGGCACACGAAACCAGCGTAACGATCATGGACAATAACAACAGGCGTCTCATAAGCTCTCTCCTGAAACTTGATTTGAAAATGCACCCGCTGCGGCGCAGCAGCCTGCGCACACACCTACCCGAATGCAACGTAAATACCTGTTTTTATTTATAATTTTATAAATATGCCTAATCCAACTTCGGCATTCACGCCATTACACCCCGCCGTTCGCAATAGCGCAAGCACCACGCAACGCACGCTAGCGGCAAGAACTATGCGGCGCCCGCTGCGTCAAATTCACACCATGACCAACATACACCACAACGTTCATCCGACAGTCCGATGGCGGGCGCTGGCGTTACGCGCACTCTTTGCGCTCGCCGTGGCCGCCGTGCCCACGACCACCTCGATGGTTCTCGCCGCGACGCCCGCCGCCACGGATGACGATGAGGCCGCGCTCGAACGCGCGCACGCAGAACGGCTGCGGCGTGCCATTGAAAAAAGCGAAGCCGACCAGGCCGAACGCGCGCGGCGACGCGACGGTGAATTGGGGCGGCAAACCGAAATGACACGTCTGCAATCGCGGCTTTCCGTTCTGGACCGCGACGAAAGCATGCTGCAAGGCCAGATGCGAAACACCGAAACCCAGCTTTTGTATATGCGCCACGATCCCGCCGACATGAGCGCGCACGCGCGGCGCAGTGAACTCGAGAGCCGCATTTCGTACTATCGCAGCCAGCTCAACCAAATCACCGCTGAAAAGCAGACCGCACGGCGGCAGTTAAACGATTTGCGGTTTCGTTGACCGCTTATGGTTTTGTTGCTTCGCGATCCATTTTTTTCTGCATGCGCTGATCGAACCGCTCCACACTGATAATCAAGCGCTCGTGCGTGCCGGATGCAATCGGTTCGACGTCGTCCTGCGCATGCAGTTTGAACGTCAGCTTACGCCCTTCGACCGCTATCAATTCAGCATCCGCGCGCACGCGCATGCCTACCGGGGTTGCAGCCGTGTGCGATAGTTCGAGCCGCGTGCCCACCGTTTGTTGACCGGCCGGCATCAATCGCTCTACCGCCTGCAGCGCCGCCGATTCCAGCAGCGTCACCAGTATCGGTGTCGCCAGCACGCCAATTTTTCCGCTGCCGACGTGCGCGGCCGTATCACGCGTGCCGACCACGATTTCCACGGTAGCGTTGAGGCCGGGTTTCAGTTCGTCGCTGGATGGCATGGGTCATTCCCGGTTGCGGATGCATTCACAGAATTTAAGCACAGTGTGCAGTGCGCATGCTACGCCTGCTTGGCGTTGGGAACACCCAACTCCGCGCAAAGATTTGCAACCGTCGCCTTGAGTGCCGCGACATCATCTTCCAGTCGCGTCATGTTGGCTTTCAGCGCGGCGAGTTCACCGACGGTGACATCGCCGCCACCCGCCGTTGGTGCAGCCGAAGCGGCTTCGGCAGCAGGCGCGCCGCACAGCAAATGCGCCCAGCGGTTTTCACGCGCGCCCGGTCTGCGCGGCAATTCAACCACCAGCGCCGCCGCAGAACGGTCTCGCAGTTCGTTCAGAAATACTTCCACCGACGACAAATCACTGAACTTGTAGAGCCGCTCGCAGTTGATGCGCAGTTCGCCCGGCGTTTGCGGGCCGCGCAGCATGAGCGTCGTAAGTATCGCCACCGATTGCGGCGGCAGTTGTAGCACGCGATTCACGTTGTGTTCATATCGCGTAACACGGTTACCGCTGCCTTCCATCACCAGCGACAAGCGCTTGAGAGAATCGACGGCGGCCTGCACTTCATCTTCGGTCGCGCTCAACACCGGATCACGGCTGGTTTTTTGATTGCAACCGGCCAGCAGTGAATTCAGCGACAGCGGATAGGTGTCGGGCACCGTATGTTGCTTTTCAACCAGCACCCCTAGCACACGGGTTTCGAGCAGCGACAAAGCAGACAGGGGTTGTTGAGACACGTATTTCC
>JBEBHE010000417.1:0-3368 GCA_040081205.1 Burkholderiales bacterium
GAATATGCTGTGCGCTACCGACGCCGCCCGAGCCGTAGTTAAGCTGGCCCGGACGCGTTTTCGCAAACGCCACAAGCTCCTTCACGTTCGTCACCGGCACCGACGGATGCACCGCGAGGCAGTTGTTGATTTCCGCCGCCAGCAACACCGGCGCAAAATCCTTGATCGGATCGTACGGCAGCTTGCTGTAAAGATGCGGATTGATCGCGAGCGTCGCCACATTGCCCATGCCGATGGTATAGCCGTCCGCAACCGCACGCGCAGCGAACTCCATGCCGATAATGCCGTTGGCGCCGGTGCGGTTATCGACCACCACCTGCTGCTTCCAGTTCTCCGACATTTTTTGTGCGTAGTGACGCGCCAGTACGTCGACAGCGCTGCCGGGAGCGAAAGGCAGCACAAGACGGACGGATTTGGCGGGGTAGGTTTGGGCAACCGCCGCCATCGGAACCGCTGCCGTGGCAACGCTCAGTGAAACTATTACAAATATTTGTTTTTTAAACATTTTTTATCCTATTTCGCAGGATCGATATGCACATGATTCCAATGATCGTCCGCGCGCTTCATCACATGCGCCACATCATCAGTCATCATCAAACGTTGAGCAACCAGCGCGCGCGACGCTTTTTCCACGCGGCCGAGAAAATCTTCACGCGACGTGTAACGTTCAGCAATCGACAATCGCGTGTCGCCGTTTTTTTCGCGCGCGTCGCGTGTAAGCGCGAACGGCAGATACGATCCGCCGAGTTGCACCAGATCGCCCGGCGCGCCGATGGACGGATGACGCAGATTCCAGCCCATGTAGGTTGCCAGCGGCACTGCCAGTTCCGCAGCGCGGATGCCGCCGATGTCGTTACCGTCGTCGTCAACCTGCGGCACAAAAATTGCGTACGGCTTGCCGACTTTCGGCGGCACGATCGTCGGCACACCGGGTGTGCGCTCGCCGCTGTCCAGGCGCATGGCGATTTGCGGCGAGGCCGGCATCTTGATCGTGCCATAGCCTTTTACGTTGAGTTGCGCGCGCGCCACCAAATCGCGATCAGCGAGCTTGGGATAGCGGCTCGGCGGCGGCGCCGTGCCCGCGCGCGTCCACTGATCGAGTGCGACATACAGAGCGCGCAGCACCGGACGATAATCCAGCGGATTCGGCAGCAGTTGCCCGCGCAATGCCGGCACGCTGCGCGGCGGAAACGCCACCGGCACATGCTGCGTGCTCGCCAGCAAATAGGCGCGACTGGTATCGGCAAGCTGAATTTCCGCTTTGCCGTCCACCGTGGTCTGCACCGTCGATGCCGCGCTGCCCCAGTATTCCCACGATGAGTGCGTGTAGAAAATTTTTGGCACGACTTTTTCTGCACGGGCACGCGTGAGGATACCGCCGCGCTCGCCGGTCTCATTGTCGGTCTGCTCGACATCGGTAAACGGAAACACGCGCGACACCAGATTGCGCGACGGCTGTGCAAAGCGTTCATTGAAGCCGCGCCGCGAGCCCCCGGCGATATGCACCATCATGGCATCGAATACCGGCCGTCCGGCGAGGTCGGCGTTGAAGCCTTCATACAAAAACTGGCGCAGGAACCGTCCGCTCTGCGAAATGCCAAAAGCGTATGCGTGCGTCGCCTTTACTAAAGCCGAAGCGTCGTAACGCATCCACGAAATCAAATCGCGTATGCCCGCCAGCGATAATCCCGCGAGTTGCGAACCGCGCGTCGGATACACAAAACGGTAAAACGCGCCCGGCTCGAAACCGCTTTTCAGATGGATGCGCAGCGGATCATCCACCAGCGCGCCGTCACGCAGGCGCGCGAACGCCCACTGATCGCGCGGCACCACTTGCGCCGGCGCACTACGCGAGGCCGCAACCGTCAGCACCGCATCCGTCGATTTCAAATCCGCAACCGCATACGGAATCGACAGCCGGTCACCGAGCGAAATTTCATTCACGCGCGCAGTCACTACCGCATCGCCATGTATCAGGCTGCCGAGTCCCTCGATCACCGGCCCCGACATGCGCAGCAATCCCATCCCGTCGGGCAAATCCTGCTGCCAGCCGAGAAATACGATGGTCACACCCTGCTTCAGCAGAAAATCATCGCCGACGAATTCCTCGGATAATTCCTTGGCCGTGCGATTACCTCGATTCAAGTATTCGAGAATGGTATAGCGCCCACGGTTGATGACATCGAAAACCACCACACCGTTGGCTTTGGCGGCGTCCTTGGGACGCAGAATCACCATGTCCGCTGAGAATTCCACCAGCCCTTGAGTATTCTTCGGCGCAAGTTCGATATCGACCACGGCCTTGTTGCGCGCGTTCGCGGGATCCAGCGTGAAATGCGCACGGCCTTGAACCCATTCATAAGCGCCAGCCGCGCCGTACGCTCGACCGTTGAACAGATCGGTACGCTGCGTGATGTCCACACGCGAAACTTCGGCGTGAACGGGAGCTATCACTAAAGCGTATGCCGCCGCCAATACGCTGCATGCCAAAGCGCGCACCACAATCCACGATCGAATATTCATGACTTCACTCCACAGTTGAATTCACACGCAGCGCGATGGAATCGCGTCTTACGAGACTACGATCCCGCAATGGTCACCCCACCATCCGCCACAATCATCTGCCCCGTCACAAACGAGCCCGCCTCTGCCGCCAGAAACACCGCCACGCCGCCGATGTCCTTCGGCTCACCGATACGCCGCAGCGGCGTGGACGCTTCGCGTGATTTACGTCGCGCGTCGTCCGACCACAGTGCTTTGGCGAAATCGGTTTTGACCAAGCCCGGTGCAATCGTATTCACGCGAATATTTTTTGGCCCCCACTCCGCCGCGAGCGCGCGGCACAACCCCGCTTCCGCTGCTTTCGACGTGCCGTAAAGTCCCAGCACCTGGCTGCCGCGCAGCGCGCCAATACTCGAAATAATAATCATCGCGCCGCCTTCGCCGCGCTCGGCCATGCCGGGCAGCACCATGTTGGCGAGCCAGAACACGCTCTTGACATTAGTCGCCATGATTTTGTCGAACACCTCATCGGATGCCGTCGCCAACGGGCCGAAGTGCGGGTTAGACGCGGCATTGCACACCAGAATATCGATACGCCCCCATTGTTTGATCACGGTATCGACCAGATTTTGCGCCGCGGCTTTGTCGCCGACATTGCACGGCACCGCAATTGCTTCCTGCCCGCGCGCGGCAAATTCTGCCTGCACCGCCGCACACGCTTCGGCTTTGCGACTGGAGATGACGACCCTCGCACCCGCGTTTGCCATTTCTTCGGCGATGGATTTGCCGATGCCTTTGGTGGAACCGGTAACCACGGCGACTTTTCCTTTAAGACTGAACATGAAAATCCCCTAGATATTATAACC
>JBEBHE010000418.1:0-3360 GCA_040081205.1 Burkholderiales bacterium
GTCGTAATACTCCTGCGCTGAAATGCCCCAGTAGCGCGCCGCCGTCGTGGGCGAATCGCCCCGCTGACCTGCCGGTTGGTAACGCGGCGCAGTTGCCGGACGGGCGTAGCGGCACGACGCCACGGCGTTGTGTGCTTCTTCGACCGTGCTGATATGCGGCCATAAAACGCCATAGACGCCTTGGTCGAGCACCTGCTTGGCGATCCACTGATTCATTTCCGCGCCGTTGGGCGGTATGCGCACCATGGGTGTGACAGCGGGCGCGAGCGTGCCAGACGCCACAATCTGCTGGCGATTAAGCATGGATTGCAGGCAATCACGCAGCGCCTTGATGTCGTACACGCCATGCTCCATCTCGAACATCACGCCGTCGTATTTTTCGGTGGCAACCGCTTGCGCGCTGGCATTGTCGCCGGGCTGAAAACACACGAAGGCGTTTTTGCCGGATTCCAGCGCCTTGATAATGCCGTTCAGTCTGGGAATACTCATTCGTTGTTCTCCAATTTATTCTATTCGTTACGTATTTTCGCTGTTTGAATCACCTTGCGCCACTTTTCAATATCACCGCGCATGAACGTATCGAGTTCAGCCGGTGTGCTGGCAATCGCATCCACGCCATCGCGCGCGAGTTTGTCTTTCATCGCCGGCGCCAGCAGCGTGCGTCGAATTTCACTTTGAATCCGTTCGACCAGCGCTTTACTGAATCCCGCCGGCGCCAGCAACGCATGCCAGGTCAGCACTTCCAACCCCTTGTAGCCGAGTTCATCCATCGTCGGCACATCAGGAGCGATGGATTGACGGCTGAGCGCTGCCACTGCCAGCATGCGCACCCGGCCGGACTCTTTGAACGGCAGCGCAGTGCGCAACACGTCGAACATGATATCCACATGCCCGCCCAGCAAGTCGATGCGCGACGGCGCCGAACCTTTATACGGCACATGCACCATGTCCACGCTGGCGAGTTGCTTCAGGAGTTCCATGCCCAAGTGCCCTGCGGCGCCCGTTCCCGAAGATGCGTAACTCAGCTTGCGCGGCGCATTGCGCGCCAGCGCTATCAGTTCTTTCACCGACTTCGCCGGAATCGACGGATGGATCACCAGCGAATTGTATTGCTTGGAGATCAGCGTGATCGGCGTGAAATCCCTGATCGGATCGTACGGCACCTTCGCCTGCAAGCTGGGATTAGTCGTATGCGTGCCGTAAGGCACATATAGCGTATAGCCGTCGGGCGCCGACTTTGCGACATACTCGGCGGCAATGTTTCCACTGGCGCCCGGCCGCGCATCGATCACCACCGGCTGCCCCCACGCTGCCGTCAGCGGCTGCCCGACATAACGCCCCATCAGTTCGCTGCCGCCACCCACCGGGGTACCGATCACAATGCGTATCGGCTTCACCGGATAATCCGCCTGCGCCTGCGCCTGCGCGAGCGAACTGCCCAACGCGCATCCAGCGGCAATCGTCAGCGTGACGCTTCTCATTACTATAATTCCGCCTGAATTTTCGCCTCACGCGCGACTTTGGTGTATTTCGCCACCTCCGAAGCAAAAAATTTTACCGTCACTTCCACGCTGCTGCCGACAATATCCGCGCCGAGCGAAGCCATGCGCTCCTTGATATCCGGCAGTTGCAGCGCTTTCAACATTTCCTGATTCAGCCGCGCAACGATTTCACGCGGCACTTTCGCCGGCGCCACCGCGCCGTACCACGTGGTAATCGTATACCCTGGTACGGTCTCGCTCACGGTAGGCACATCCGGCAACACCGCGGCGCGCTTCTCGGTAGTCACCGCAAGCGCGCGCACGCGGCCCGAACGGATATGCGGAATAATCGACGGCATGGTACTAAAGCTGGTCATCACGTGCCCGGCCGCCAGATCAATCGCCAGCGGCCCGCCGCCTTTGTACGGCACCATGACCAGACTGGTTTTGGTCATGGTCTTGAACATCTCACCCGCGAAATGCTCAGGGCTGGCAACGCCGGAAGTGCCGTACGTCAGTTCACCGGGTTTGGAACGCGCCAGCGCCAGCAGCTCTTTCACCGTGCGCGCGGGCAACGCGAGATTGGAGGCAATCACATTCGGCACATCCGACACCACGGTGATCGGTGTGAAATCGCGCTCGATGTCATAGCCGAGATTTTTATAAACCGGCTTGCTCATGATGTGCGCCACCGACATGAACAACAGCGTGTAACCGTCGGCGGGCGCATCGGCGGCCAGCTTCGCAGCGAGGTTGGCATTCGCACCCGGACGGTTCTCCACCACGAATTGCTGCTTTAACGACTCGCTTAATTTGGCGCCGATAGAGCGCGCCATGATGTCGGTGCCACCACCCGGCGCGAAGCCGACGAGAATGCGCACAGGTTTATTGGGGTACGTTTGCGCCGTGGCAGCCGTGGGCAACATGGCATACACCGCCGCGATCGCCACCGTAATCGCATACTGCATCACCTGTTTGGATCTGGACATTTTTGTGCTCCTCTTGCAGCTATCGTAGCACGCGAGACGGCGCTGCTCACGCGATCCAGCCGATTGTGTTATTTTTGCGATTCCATTTTTGTACATTCCTGAAAGCGACTCTCCGTGGCCGACCACGCCCCCACCCTGCGCACCGAGCTGTATCCCGACATCGAACCGTTTGAAGCCGGCATGCTGGCGCTCGACGGATTGCATCATATGTATTGGGAAGTCTCCGGTAACCCCAACGGCAAACCGGTGATTTTTTTGCACGGCGGCCCCGGAGCCGGCGCATCGCCCGCGCACCGGCGCTTTTTCGACCCCAGGCACTACCGCATCGTTATCTGCGATCAGCGCGGCGCGGGACGCTCGACGCCGCTGGGCGCTTTAACCGACAACACCACGCCGCACCTGATCGCGGACATGGAAACCCTGCGCAAGCATCTGAACATCGAACACTGGCTGGTGTTCGGCGGATCATGGGGCAGCACGCTGGCGCTTGCTTACGCGGAAGCGCATCCCGACCGGTGTACCGGTTTGATTCTTCGCGGCATTTTTTTGTGCCGCAAAAGCGAGATCGGCTGGTTTCTCTACGACCTGAAAAATCTTTTCCCCGAAGCCTGGCACACGTTCGCCGGCTATATTCCGGAAGCGGAACGCGGCGATTTGCTGAAAGCCTATTACAAACGCCTCACCGATCCCGATCCGGCGATACACATGCCTGCCGCGCGCGCGTGGGGCCGCTACGAAGGGTCGTGCTCAACGTTGTTGCCCAGTCCGGAAACGGTGGCCTATTTCGGCGGCGATGTGGTGGCGCTGGGGCTCGCACGTATCGAGGCCCATTACTTCACGCACGATATTTTTCTGCCGATCAATTCGCTGCTCGACCGTGTAAACCGCAT
>JBEBHE010000113.1:0-12576 GCA_040081205.1 Burkholderiales bacterium
AAAAATATATAACCTATTGTTTCTAAATAAATTTTATAGATACGGGACTAATCACAACGACACCTTCTGCAGTGCAAGAACCACTAATGTTGGTGGTTCCAAAAATGCGGGGACGGCATCTGTTGTATCCAGCGCCGTCCCTGCTCGAATTACTGCTGCGCGCTGCGCCCCGCCCTGGAGCCGTCCGCGACTATAGTAAAGACTATCGATTTTATGGGGTTAATTACCCCCTGTCAAGCAACCTGCTCCTGATCTTCCGCTTCCGCCGGAGGGTTTGAAACGGCCTCTAGCGCCTGGGCAGCGGCCAACTCGGCCGCAGCGGCCTGAGCACGGCGCACCTTGTGGTATGCCAAGCCCGTACCTGCCGGAATTAGTCGCCCGACAATGACGTTTTCCTTCAAGCCTCGCAGCTCGTCGCGCTTACCCATAATCGCCGCTTCGGTCAGCACACGCGTGGTTTCCTGGAACGACGCTGCCGAAATGAACGAATCAGTGGACAACGAAGCCTTGGTGATTCCCAGCAGCATGAAATCGTACTGCGCCGGATTTTTACCCTGACGTTCAGTTTTTTCATTCTCTTCCAGCACTTCCGCACGCTCGACCTGCTCGCCCGTGATGAAACGCGTATCCCCTTGATCGGCGATCATGACGCGCCGCAACATCTGACGAACAATCACTTCGATGTGCTTGTCATTGATCTTCACGCCTTGCAAGCGATACACATCCTGCACTTCGTTACAGATATACCGCGCCAGCGCTTCCACACCCAGCAAGCGCAGAATGTCATGCGGATCAGCCGGGCCATCAACGATCACCTCACCGCGGTTGACCACCTGACCATCATGCGCCATCACGTGTTTGTCCTTGGCGATCAGGAACTCGTGCGCAATGCCCTCAAGATCGGTAATGACCAGACGTTGCTTGCCCTTGGTATCTTTACCGAACGACACTGTACCGGTCACCTCAGCGAGCAAGCCAGCGTCTTTGGGAGAACGCGCTTCAAACAACTCAGCAACCCGCGGCAAGCCGCCGGTGATATCACGCGTTTTTGAGGTTTCTTGCGGAATACGAGCCAACACTTCGCCCACACCCACTTCCTGCCCCGAACGCACGGTAATGATCGAGCCGATCTGAAAGGTGATCGCGACTGAAATGTCCGAACCCGCAATCTTGATTTCGTTGCCGACTTCGTCGAGCAACTTGACCTGCGGGCGCAATCCTTTGGATTGTGAACCGCTCTTGCGCTTGGGATCGACGACCACCAGCGTTGACAACCCGGTGACCTCATCCACCTGACGTGCGACAGTTGCACCTTCTTCAACGTTTTCAAAGCGTACTCGGCCCGCGTATTCGGTAATAATGGGGCGAGTGTGCGGATCCCACGTAGCAATGACACGGCCCGCTTTGATCGCCTCGCCGTCGCGCACCATCAACAGAGCGCCGTACGGTACTTTATGACGCTCACGCTC
Source organism: Burkholderiales bacterium (assembly GCA_040081205.1). Taxonomy (GTDB): domain Bacteria; phylum Pseudomonadota; class Gammaproteobacteria; order Burkholderiales; family SG8-41; genus UBA5216. The sequence goes on from JBEBHE010000113.1 coordinate 1,470, forward strand.
GCGGTTATTGTCGTCATGCACCACCACTTCGCCGTTACGTGAAATCACCACCAGTTCATTGCGCGAATTGGTGACATAACGAATGCCGGAAGCAAAGCGCAGCACACCCGACGACTTGCTATCGACTTGACTCACCACTGCCTGCCGTGACGCGGCGCCACCGATATGGAACGTACGCATGGTCAACTGCGTCCCCGGCTCGCCAATCGACTGCGCAGCAATCACGCCAACCGCTTCGCCGACATTCACCACGGAACCCCGGCCCAGATCCCGTCCATAACACTGAACGCATAAACCGTGGCGCGTCTCACACGTTAACGGCGTACGTACTTTAACTTCATCGATACCCAGCGCCTCGATTGCGTCTACCGTATCTTCGTCCAGCAAGGTACCAGCTTCATACGCCGTCGCGCTGGTTTCCGGATTGATGATATCTGCCACAGCAACGCGTCCCAAAATACGCTCGCGCAACGACTCCACCACTTCGCCGCCCTCGATCAGCGCCTTCATCACCACGCCTAGTTCCGTGCCGCAATCATCGGTAGTCACTACCAAATCTTGCGTCACATCGACCAAACGGCGTGTGAGGTAACCGGAATTAGCGGTCTTCAACGCCGTGTCAGCCAAACCTTTACGCGCGCCGTGCGTCGAAATGAAGTATTGCAACACGTTCAAACCTTCGCGGAAGTTCGCCGTGATCGGCGTCTCGATAATCGAACCGTCCGGTTTAGCCATGAGGCCGCGCATACCGGCAAGCTGACGAATTTGCGCCGCAGACCCGCGGGCGCCGGAGTCCGCCATCATGTAAATCGAGTTCAGTGACTCCTGCATCACCGGCTGGCCTTTGTCATCCTTGCGTGGCGTCCATACATTTTTGCGCGCATTCCAGTCCATGACCTGCTCGACAGAAAGCTGCTCCATCATCGCCTTGGCCACTTGATCGCCGGCGCGGCCCCAGATATCAACCACTTTGTTATAGCGCTCGCCTTGCGTCACCAGGCCCGAGGTGTACTGCTTCTCGATTTCCTGAACTTCTTTTTCGGCCTCGCCAATGATCTTGTCTTTTTCCGGCGGCACCAGCATATCGTTCACTGCGATCGACAGTCCCGCACGAGTGGCCATGGTAAAGCCGTTGTACATCAACTTATCAGCGAAAATCACCGTTTCACGCAAACCGCAGCGACGGAAGCTTGCATTAATAAGCCGTGAAATTTCTTTCTTTTTCAAAGATTTATTGATGAACTCAAACGGCAAGCCGGTCGGCAGAATTTCCGACAGCATGGCGCGACCGATCGTCGTGTCATAGCGCGTGACCTTCTCGATCTTTTCGCCATGCTCGTTAAGCGAGTATTCCTTAATACGCACTTTGACGTTAGCGCTGATCTCGGCATGCCCAGTATGGTATGCACGCAGTGCTTCCGCGACGTTGGAGAACATCGAGCCTTCACCACGCGCGCCAATCTTCTGACGCGTGGTGTAGTACAGACCCAGCACGATATCCTGCGACGGCACGATAATCGGCTCGCCGTTAGCGGGTGAGAGCACGTTGTTTGACGATAACATCAGTGTGCGCGCTTCCATCTGCGCTTCCAGCGACAACGGCACGTGTACCGCCATTTGGTCGCCGTCGAAGTCGGCGTTGAACGCCGCGCAAACCAGCGGATGCAGCTGAATCGCCTTGCCTTCGATCAGCACTGGCTCGAACGCCTGAATGCCCAACCGATGCAAGGTCGGCGCGCGGTTCAACATCACCGGATGCTCGCGAATCACTTCCTCCAAGATGTCCCACACGATGGGCTCTTCCGACTCCACCATGCGCTTGGCGGCCTTGATCGTGGTCGCCAGTCCCATGACTTCGAGACGATGAAATATGAACGGCTTGAACAGTTCCAGCGCCATTTTTTTCGGCAGCCCGCACTGATGCAGTTTTAACTGCGGACCCACCACGATCACCGAACGACCGGAGTAGTCCACGCGCTTGCCCAGCAGGTTTTGGCGGAAACGGCCACCCTTACCCTTGATCATATCGGCCAAGGATTTCAGCGGACGCTTGTTGGCGCCGGTCATCGCCTTGCCGCGACGACCGTTGTCGAGCAGCGAATCCACCGCTTCCTGCAACATACGCTTCTCGTTGCGAACAATGATTTCCGGCGCTTTGAGTTCCAGAAGACGCTTCAAGCGGTTGTTACGGTTAATCACGCGGCGATACAGATCATTCAGGTCCGACGTCGCAAAGCGGCCGCCATCCAGCGGCACCAGCGGACGCAATTCCGGCGGCAGCACCGGCAACACTTCCATCACCATCCAGTCGGGCTTGATGCCGGACTTATTGAAGCCGTCGAGCACCTTCAGACGCTTGGCGATTTTTTTTATCTTGGTTTCGGAACTGGTCGCGGCAAGATCGGTACGCAGCGTTTCAATTTCACGCTTGAGTTCGAGACTGCGCAGCAATTCGCGCACACCTTCGGCACCCATGCAGGCAGAGAAATCGTCGCCGAACTCTTCGACCTTGGCGAGATAATCATCTTCAGTGAGCAACTGGCAGCGCTTCAGCGGTGTCATGCCGGGATCGGTAACGACGTATGCTTCGAAATACAGCACGCGCTCGATGTCACGCAACGTCATGTCGAGCACCATGCCCAGACGCGAAGGCAGCGATTTCAGGAACCAGATGTGCGCAACCGGGCTAGCCAGTTCGATGTGGCCCATGCGCTCGCGGCGCACTTTGGACAACGTGACTTCAACGCCGCATTTTTCACAAATCACACCACGATGTTTCAGGCGTTTGTATTTGCCGCACAGGCACTCGTAATCTTTGACCGGGCCAAATATCTTGGCGCAGAACAAACCGTCGCGTTCCGGTTTGAACGTGCGGTAGTTGATGGTCTCGGGCTTTTTAACTTCGCCATACGACCACGAACGAATTTTCTCCGGCGACGCGAGGCCAATCTTGATCGCGTCGAACTCTTCTTCCTGCGTGACCTGTTTGAACAAATCCAGTAATGCTTTCATCCGTGACTCCTGTCGAGTTCAGATTATCCTGCAAAAACAAATACTTACGGTTTTACGATCTGACGCCCAAGCCCTAATACCGCTTGTGATCCAAGTCGATATCAATCGCCAGCGAGCGAATTTCCTTCACCAGCACGTTGAACGATTCTGGCATGCCCGCTTCGATCTTGTGCTCGCCTTTGACGATGGATTCGTAGACCTTGCGCCGGCCTTCGGTATCGTCCGACTTGACGGTGAGCATTTCCTGCAACACGTATGCCGCACCGTAGGCTTCGAGCGCCCACACTTCCATCTCACCGAAACGCTGACCACCGAACTGCGCCTTACCACCCAGCGGCTGTTGCGTGACCAAGCTGTACGGGCCGGTAGAACGCGCGTGCATCTTGTCGTCCACCAAGTGGTGCAGCTTCAACATGTGCATGTAACCGACCGTGACAGAACGCTCAAACGCTTCGCCAGAACGACCGTCATACAAAGTGACCTGCGTTTTGCTTGGCGTGAAGCCAACACGTGCGGTATTCGGATCGTCGCTCGGGTAAGCGAGATCTAGCATCTGACGTATCTCGGCTTCGGTCGCGCCATCGAACACCGGCGTCGCAAATGGAACACCCGCCTGTAGGTTGATGGCAAGTTCGGTCACTTCGCCGTCGGTGAGGCTATCGAGATTTTCAGCTTTGCCGCTGGTGTTGTAGACCTTGCCCAGCAACGCACGTATGTCGGCGACCGCTGCCTGTTGGCGTAGCATTTTGTTAATGCGATGACCCAAGCCCTTGGCAGCCCAGCCCAAGTGGGTTTCGAGAATCTGCCCGACGTTCATGCGCGACGGCACGCCCAGTGGGTTCAGCACGATATCCACCGTGGTGCCATCGGCCATGTAGGGCATATCTTCCACCGGCGTGATTTTGGACACCACACCTTTGTTACCGTGACGACCTGCCATCTTGTCGCCTGGCTGCAGGCGACGTTTGACCGCCAGATACACCTTGACCATTTTCTGCACGCCCGGCGGCAATTCGTCGCCGCTGGTGAGCTTTTTCTTTTTCTCTTCGAACGCCTTGTCGAACAGGATCGTAGTCTGCTTGATGCTTTCCTGAAGCTGCTCAACCTGCTGCGCGGCTTCTTCGTTGGTCAGACGGACATCGAACCAGTGATGACGGTCGATCTCCTGCAAATACGCCTTGGTGACTTTGGAACCCTTGGCCAGTTTTTTCGGGCCGCCATTGGCGGTTTTACCGGTAAGCAAACGCTCCAGACGCTCGAACGCATCATTCTCGACGATACGAAATTGATCCGCCAAATCCTGCTTGTAGCGCTTCAATTCGTCGTCGATGATTTGTTGCGCACGCTTGTCGCGATCAATACCTTCACGCGTGAACACTTGCACATCAATCACGGTACCCGCCATGCCCGATGACACACGCAGACTGGTGTCTTTTACGTCGGACGCTTTCTCGCCGAAAATCGCGCGCAGAAGCTTTTCTTCCGGTGTGAGCTGCGTTTCACCTTTGGGCGTTACTTTGCCGACGAGTACATCACCCGCTTCGACTTCTGCGCCGATGTAAATAATGCCCGACTCGTCCAGGCTACCGAGTTGGCCTTCGGACAGATTGGAAATATCACGTGTGATTTCCTCCGGACCAAGTTTAGTGTCGCGCGCCACCACCGACAGCTCTTCGATGTGAATCGAAGTAAAGCGGTCATCAGCCACCACGCGCTCGGAGATAAGAATCGAGTCTTCGAAGTTGTAACCATTCCAGGGCATAAACGCAACCAGCATGTTCTGACCCAAGGCGAGTTCGCCTTTGTCGGTCGATGCACCATCGGCCACTACGTCGCCCTTGGCAATCTTGTCGCCCACTTTCACCAGCGGGCGTTGATTGATGTTGGTGTTCTGGTTGGAACGCTGATACTTGACCAGATTATAAATATCAACACCCACTTCGCCCGCGGAAGTTTCGTCGTCGTTTACGCGCACCACGATACGGCCCGCATCAACGTAATCCACCGAGCCGCCACGGCGCGCTTGCACCGCTGTGCCGGAGTCAACCGCTACCGTACGCTCAAGGCCAGTACCCACCAGTGGTTTTTCCGCGCGCAGGCAAGGCACCGCCTGGCGCTGCATGTTGGAACCCATCAACGCGCGGTTCGCGTCGTCGTGTTCCAGGAACGGAATCAGCGATGCCGCCACCGACACCGCTTGCGCCGGCGCCACGTCCATGTACTCGATGCGATCCGGTGTCGCCAACGTGAATTCGTTGTGATTACGCGAAGACACCAGTTCGTCGGTGAAGCGACCATCTTTATCGAGTTCGGCGTTCGCCTGCGCGATCATGTAACGACCTTCTTCAATCGCCGACAAATAATCAATCTGCGTGGTCACTTTGCCATCGGCCACTTTGCGGTACGGCGTTTCAAGAAAGCCGTAGTCATTGGTACGCGCGTAAATTGCCAACGAGTTAATCAAGCCGATGTTTGGGCCTTCTGGCGTTTCAATCGGGCACACGCGACCGTAATGCGTCGGATGTACATCGCGTACCTCAAAGCCTGCGCGCTCTCGCGTCAATCCGCCCGGTCCCAGCGCAGAAACGCGACGCTTATGGGTGATTTCCGACAGCGGATTGGTCTGGTCCATGAACTGCGACAACTGGCTGGAACCGAAGAATTCGCGAATCGCCGCCGAAACCGGCTTGGCATTGATCAAATCATGCGGCATCAGGTTATCCGATTCCGCCTGCGACAGACGTTCCTTCACCGCACGCTCCACGCGCACAAGGCCGGCGCGGAACTGATTTTCCGCCAATTCACCGACCGAACGAACACGGCGATTGCCAAGGTGATCGATGTCGTCGATTTCGCCCTTGCCGTTGCGCAGTTCAACCAGAATTCTGATCGAGGCAACGATGTCTTCCGGCGACAGCGTGGTCGCCCCCGTCAATTCGGCACGGCCCATGCGGCGATTGAATTTCATGCGGCCCACCGCCGACAGATCGTAGCGGTCTTCCGAGAAGAACAATCCGTTGAACAACGATTTTACCGACTCCTCCGTGGGCGGTTCGCCGGGACGCATCATGCGGTAAATCGCCACCTGCGCAGCGACTTGATCCGTGGTTTCGTCGATACGCAGTGTCTGCGAAATATACGGCCCCTGATCGAGATCATTGGTATAGATAGTCTGCACGCTGGCCACGTTGGCTTCGCGCAGCGTCGCTAGCACTTGCTCGGTAATCTCATCGTTCGCATTCGCCAATACTTCGCCCGTGCTGGTATCGACGACGTTGGTTGCCAGCGCGCGGCCCAGGAAGAAATCTTCCGGCACCACAATGCGCTTCAACCCCGCCTGTTCCATCTCGCGCACCAGGCGCACGGTGATGCGCTTGTCTTTGGCGACGATGACCTTGCCGCCTTTTGCGGCGATGTCAAAGCGCGCGGTTTCACCCCGCATGCGCTCCGGCACGATATCGAATTCGACGCCGTCCTTGGAAATATGGAAAGTGTCGAACGCGAAGAATTCCTTGAGTATCTGCTCGTTGTTATAGCCAAGCGCTTTCAGCAGAATCGTCACTGGCATCTTGCGACGTCGATCCACGCGAAAATAGAGATAATCTTTGGGGTCATACTCGAAATCAAGCCATGAACCGCGGTACGGAATCACCCGCGCTGAAAACAGCAGCTTGCCCGACGAATGCGTTTTGCCGCGGTCGTGCTCAAAAAACACGCCCGGCGACCGGTGCAACTGCGACACGATCACGCGCTCGGTGCCGTTGATCACGAACGAACCGGTAGTGGTCATCAGCGGGATTTCTCCCATGTACACTTCCTGCTCTTTCACCTCTTTGGGCGTCGGCTTGGCAGCCTCTTTGTCCATGATCACCAGCCGCACCTTGGCGCGCAGCGGCGCCGCATACGTGAGGCCGCGTTGCTGACATTCCTTAACGTCGAACGGCGGTTCGCCGAGCACGTAGCTGACATATTCGAGACGTGCGTTCTTCGAGTGGCTCTCGATCGGGTAGATCGATTTAAACGCCGCTTGCAACCCTTCAGTCTTACGAGCTTCGGGCGCAGTATGTTCCTGCAGGAACGCGGCAAACGAAGCAATCTGCGTCGCCAGCAAATACGGCACCGGAAGCACGTTGTCGCGCTTCGCGAAGCTTTTGCGGATACGTTTTTTCTCGGTAAAGGAGTAGGCCATGGTGACTCCGGAGAGAGTTAACTAACTAAAATCCAACTTATCGAACTAATCCTACGAATCTAACGAACGAACCACAGAACGCAGACAGCCGCTACCGGCGGAAATTCCGGTGGGTTGCGATCTGCTTTGCGTGCTGCTCAAAAATTTGATCAAAGGTTGATCCGGCCAGCGGTTTACGCCAGCCGAATCATTTACCTTGATTACTTCAGTTCGGCTTTCGCGCCGGCAGCCAGCAAATCCTTGAGGATTTTCTCGGCGTCTGCCTTCGGTATACCTTCTTTCACGGGCTTCGGTGCGCCATCAACCAGATCCTTGGCTTCTTTCAAACCCAGGCCCGTCGCAGCACGCACAACCTTAATCACTTCTACTTTTTTCTCGCCAGCAGCCTGGAGCAGAACCGAGAACTCGGTCTTCTCTTCAGCAACAGCAGCGGCACCGCCACCTGCGGCCGGCGCTGCAACAGCAACAGCGGCAGCAGCAGAAACGCCGAACTTCTCTTCCATCTTTTTGATGCACTCGGACAATTCCAGCACGGTCATGCCGGATACTTTTTCAATCACTTCATCGATAACTGCGCTCATGTCTTTCTCCTGAATGTACTAAACGTAAGTATTTGTTTTAAGGCGTATTTTAAGCGGCCTGCTTGGATTTCTGGTCATGTACTGCGGCGAGCGCACGCACAAACTTGCCCGGCACTTCATTCAGTGTGCGGACAAATTTGACCACAGGCGCTTGCATGGTACCGACGAGTGTCGCGAGCAATTCCTGACGGCTGGGCATGGATGCGAGCGTCGCAACCTGCTTCGGCGACATCATCACGCCCGGCATAGCACCGGCAGTAATTACCAGCTTCTCGTTGGTTTTAGCGTACTCATGCAACACCTTCGCCACCGCCACCGGATCAGCCGAAATGCCATAGGCAAGGGGCCCGCTCATTTTCTCAGCGAGTTCCTTGAAAGGCGTATCAGCGACCGCGCGACGAGCCAGCGTGTTTTTCAACACGCGGAAATACACGCCCGATTCGCGCGCTTTTTTGCGCAATGCGGTCATGTCTCCAACTGGCAGACTACGATACTCTGCAAGCACAATAGCCTGCGCCGCCGCCACTTGGACGCCGATCTCGGCTACGGTTGCCTGTTTCTGCTCCAGATTCGAACTCAAGGTCTACCTCCTTTCGTTAACACTGGCGATGAAAAAATCCATCGCCACCCACGGCGACCTTTGATCCAGGAGTCAGGTATGTCGTTTGCGACATATTTGACCTGTTTCGGGCACACCGTCTGCGTAGGATCGCAGCGTCCCGTCGCGTGCTGCTAAATCGCAACGTTGTTCCAAAAATTAAACCTCCGGCCTGCAAGGTTCCTACGGTCTTTGACACCCCGCCGGCGATAATTTGCCAGCAGCCCAAAGTTACTGCGCCGCACCGAATTACAAATTTACAAATTGCAATTCAGCGCGGCGACTTGATTCTATTTACGCCTGTTGCTGCGTGAAACTCGCCTGATCGACGCGCACACCGGCACCCATGGTGCTCGACACGGAAATCTTCTTCAGGAAAATACCCTTAGCAGTGGCCGGACGCGATTTATTGATCGCATCCACCAGCGCTTTGATATTTTCTTCGAGCGCTTCAACCGTGAACGACGCACGCCCGATCGTGCATTGCACAATACCGGCCTTATCGGTGCGGTACTGCACCTGACCCGCCTTGGCATTTTTCACCGCACCGGCGACATCCTGCGTCACTGTACCGACTTTCGGGTTCGGCATCAGGCCGCGCGGACCGAGCACTTGCCCCAATGCGCCGACCACACGCATCGCATCCGGCGTGGCAATCACCACGTCGAAATCCATCTTGCCCGCCTTTATTTCGGCAGCAAGATCGTCAAAACCCACTATATCGGCGCCGGCTTCCTTGGCTTTAATCGCGTTGTCGCCCTGCGCGAATACCGCGACGCGCTTGTCTTTGCCGGTGCCTTTCGGCAACACGATCGCGCCGCGCACGGTTTGATCCGATTTTTTGGCATCAATGCCAAGATTGATAGATACATCAATCGACTCATTGAACTTCGCCGTCGCGTTTTCCTTGACGACTTTCAGCGCGTCGGTCACCGCGTAGAGTTTTTCGCGATCAACTTTGCCACGCACCGCTGTGTAACGCTTGGAATCTTTAGCCATGATTAACCCTCCACCACATCGACGCCCATGCTGCGGGCGCTGCCGGCGATCGTACGCACGGCGGCTTCGAGATCCGCAGCAGTGAGGTCGGGCATTTTTGTCTTGGCGATTTCTTCGGCTTGCTTGCGTGTGATCTTGCCCACCTTGTCGGAGTGGGGCGTCTTGCTGCCCGATTCAATTTTCGCCGCTTTTTTGATAAGGATCGACGCGGGCGTCGTCTTCATCACAAAGGTAAAACTCTTATCCTGATACGCGGTAATCACACACGGTACCGGCAGTCCCGGCTCCAGTTTCTGCGTGGCGGCGTTAAACGCCTTGCAGAATTCCATGATATTCAGGCCACGCTGACCGAGCGCGGGGCCGATGGGTGGCGAAGGATTCGCCTTGCCCGCTGGCACTTGCAGCTTGATAAAACCGACTACCTTCTTTGCCATGACTTTCTCCTTGTGAGTGCGAACGGTTGCCTGCGCAACCTCCTCGTAAAAATTTCTTTAAAAACAATAAATTACACCAACACTACAGCGCCACTGCTACGCTTTTTCAACCTGACTGAATTCCAGTTCTACCGGCGTCGAGCGCCCGAAAATCGTGACCGACACACGCAGCTTGCTCTTGTCGTAATTGACGTCTTCGACATTGCCAATGAATTCCACGAACGGACCATCTTTCACGCGCACCGCCTCGCCCACCTCGAACAGCACCTTGGGCCGGGGTTTCTCCACGCCTTCCTGAATCTGGTGCAGGATGGCTTGCACTTCCTTCTCGCTGATGGGCGTGGGCTTGGTGGCCGTTCCGCCGACGAATCCGGTCACCTTCGCGGTGTTTTTCACCAAGTGCCACGACTGCTCGTCCATCTCCATTTCGACCAGCACATAGCCGGGAAAAAACTTGCGCTCGCTGGTGCTTTTTTGCCCGGATTTCATTTCAACCACTTCTTCGACCGGCACCAGAATCTGCCCGAATTTGTCCTGCATGTTTTGCCGCTGAATGCGATCCGCCAGCGCGCGCTGCACGCTTTTTTCGAAGCCGGAATAGGCGTGTACGACATACCATTTCTTGCTCATCATTCACCCCGACCGATCAGCTTTTTAACCACCCACAACAGGCTCGCGTCCACTACCCACAAAAACAGCGCCATGATCACCACAAATACAAACACAATACCGGTGGTTTGCAACGTTTCCTTGCGCGTCGGCCACACCACCTTGCGTGCTTCGTCCACCGATTCCTGCGCATAGATCCTGAACTGCTGCCCCCACGTCGTCGTGAGAAACAGCAACCCTCCGGCAATCAACCCACCGAATACTGCCAGCACACGCACAATCAGCGCCTTGTCGGTGAAGTAATGGAATGCCGCGATACCCGCGATGACCAGCAACACCGCAATAACTACTTTGATCTTGTCAACCATCTATATGAACCGGATGCCGGGCCTTTCGCCAATCACCATTCGCGCGCCGGGAAACCATCCCGTGTGTTTGTTTCCCGTATTTCAAAACTGGCAGGCCAGGAGGGTCTCGAACCCCCAACCCTCGGTTTTGGAGACCGATACTCTACCAATTGAGCTACTGGCCTAAAAATCTCTGCGCAATGGGAGCATCCGACCGCTCACATCGCGCCTTACGCATCTACTCGATAACTTTCGCGACGACGCCGGCGCCGACGGTTCTGCCACCCTCGCGAATCGCGAAGCGCAGCCCTTCTTCCATCGCAATCGGCTGGATCAAC
>JBEBHE010000419.1:0-3351 GCA_040081205.1 Burkholderiales bacterium
CAAACGGCGCACGCATTCCGCAGGCCGGCGTTATCTGACGATTTTGGCATTCGTTTTTTTCAGCGCCGGATTCATCGTCTATTTCGGCAAGCCGATTTTGCTCGGCACCGGCAAAATCGCCGGATGCCGGGCAAATCACTACTCGGACGACAGTTATCTGGCCTATTGCGCCTCCAAAGGCTATGGAGACTATGAACACGGTGCGTTCTATTTCGACATGGAACCCGCAGCTCGTGATGCCCTCCGGCGCGCTGCCGTGGTGTTTCTGGGAAACAGTATTCCGCAGTTTGCGTTTTCGACAACAAGCACCGCCGAAATATTTCGGACGAATGGCGTTCGCTACTATTTACTGGGCTTCGCTTATTTCGAAACCGTTGATTTCGCGCAAATGCTGGCGCGTCGCCTGCCGCTGCGCCCGCGAGTAGCCGTTCTGAATGCGGATAAATATTTCTGGTCGCAAAAGGTCAGTGCCCCGTCAGCGGCACTGCAAGCCAATTTACTGTCGACACGATTCGACTACGCGGAGAAAGCGATGTGGCAGTCTATACACGCGCGAATTTGCGGATCGCTGCTGGCAAACGCTCGATTCTGCGGACAAACCCTGTCGATCTTCCGATCTCGCGGCAATGGCGCCTGGGTGGGTTTATCTGATTGGGGATTGCCGTCACGCCCCCTGGCGCAAAGCCCATCGGGACACGCAATCACTGAGACGGAAAATCTGCAACGCGCCGAACGAGCCTCTCGTTTGGCAGCGGCGCTGCAAATACCCGCACATTGCCTGGTCATCACCACGATACCGAATGATGAAACGGAAAAAGATGCAGGAATGCGTCTCGCCACTCTGACAGGCGCTACTTATATTGCGCCTGCGATAGAAAAACTGGCAACGCTGGATGGAATCCACCTCGATGCTTTAAGCGCGGAATCATGGTCGCGTGCGTTTGTGCGTGAGTTGCTGGAAAAAACCGCCGGTTGTGTTTCTTCGCACCCCTGATTGCCTGCCAGCACGCCATTCCGGTATCAATGCCGAACATCCCGACGCGCTGCCAACGCCGGGAGGGACGGCGAAAATCGCTTCTACAAACGCGCCACGTCCCGCGCTTTGCCCCGGACTAACAACGATTCGGCAATATCGTGCCGCCACCCGCTTTTTGCCACGATTTGCGGTAAAGTCTCACCGACATGGACTTCAGCTTCTTAAGCCAGCCCGCTTTCTCCGGCGGCGGCGTTTATCTGGACTGGGTGATCTCCGGTATTAAATGGACATTGCTGGTGTCCATACTCGCCTGGATCATCGCCTTCAGCGTCGGCTCCGTGCTGGGGGTGTTGCGTACCACGCCTCTCGCATGGCTGCGCGTGCCTGCGACTATCTACGTCGAAGTGTTCCGCAATGTGCCGGTGCTGGTGCAGATGTTCATCTGGTATTTCGTCATGCCGGAAATCATGCCCAAGACGGTGGGCGATTGGCTCAAAACCCAAATGCCGATGCCGGAATTCTGGAATGCCGTGCTGTGTTTGGGCTTTTACACGGCGTCGCGCGTAGCGGAACAGGTGCGTTCCGGCATTCAGTCGATGCCCAAGGGGCAAACCGACGCTGCGCTGGCAATGGGCCTGACGCTGCCGCAGACGTACCGTTACGTGCTGCTGCCGATGGCCTATCGCATCATCATTCCACCGATGACCACCGAATTCCTCAGTATCTTCAAGAATTCATCCATCGCACTCACCATCGGCGTGCTCGAACTCACCGCGCAGGCACGTCAGATTTCCGAATACACCTTCCGCACGTTTGAAATTTTCACCCTCACGACGATCGTCTATGCCCTGATTACGCTCACCGTGACGTTTTCGATGCGCTGGCTGGAGAACAAAACGCGCGTGCCGGGCTATCTTGGCGGGACGGGTAAATAGTCGTGTTTACGGGTTTCGACTTCGAGGTTATTCAGCGGTCGTTACCCTATCTGTGGCAAGGCATGCAGTTCTCGCTGGGACTCACGATGCTGGCGATGCTCGGCGGAATTATTCTCGGCACGCTGCTCGCGCTGATGCGCCTGTCACCCTACAAAATCCTCAGTTATCCATCGGGAGCCTACGTCAATCTGGTGCGTTCGATTCCGCTGATCCTGGTCATTTTCTGGTTTTATTTTTTGATCCCGATCGCGGTAAAAAAACTCACTGGCAATCCGTACGCTTCCGGCATCGGCCCGTTTTATTCGGCGTTGATTGCGTTTACCCTATTCGAGGCGGCGTATTACTGCGAGATTATCCGTGCGGGCATCCAGAGCGTGCCGCGCGGACAAGTTAACGCCGCCTACGCGCTGGGCCTCAATTACCGGCAAGCGACGGTGCTGGTGGTACTGCCGCAGGCGTTTCGTAACATGATTCCGATTTTGCTCACGACCAGCATCATTTTATTTCAGGATACCTCGCTGGTGTATGTGGTTGGGCTAACGGACTTCATGGGCGCAGCCGGCAAGATCGCGCGCCGCGACGGGCGGCTGGTTGAAATGTATCTGTTCGCGGCACTGGTTTACTTCATCATCTGTTATTCAGGCTCGTATCTCGTCAAGCGGCTGCAAGCGCGTTATAACGTCGGAAGATAGGTCAGTAAGGAACAAACATGATTGAAATGAAAAACGTCAGCAAATGGTATGGCAGCTTCCAGGTGCTGAAAAACTGCACCACGCGCGTCGCCAGGGGAGAAGTCGTCGTGGTGTGCGGGCCATCAGGCTCCGGCAAATCCACGCTCATCAAAACAGTCAACGCGCTGGAACCGTTTCAGCAGGGCGAAATCACGGTAGAGAATATTTCCGTCGGTGCGCCAGAGACCGATCTGCCGAAACTACGCTCGCGCATCGGCATGGTGTTCCAGAATTTCGAGTTATTCCCGCACATGAAAGTAGTGGATAACATCAATCTCGCGCAAATCAAAGTGTTGAATCGCACGCCAGAGGCAGCCCGCGAAAAATCGATGTCGCTGCTAAAGCGTGTCGGCCTTGACACACATGCGGATAAACATCCCGGCCAACTCTCCGGCGGACAACAACAGCGCGTCGCCATCGCGCGTGCGCTGGCAATGGATCCGATTGCGATGTTGTTCGACGAGCCCACTTCCGCGCTTGATCCCGAAATGATCAACGAAGTGCTGGACGTGATGACGGAACTCGCTAAAGAAGGCATGACGATGATGGTGGTAACCCATGAAATGGGATTCGCCAGCCGCGTCGCGCATCGCGTGGTGTTCATGGATGCCGGTGAAATTGTCGAAGACGCCAAGAAAGATGATTTCTTCGGCACGCCGCGCTCCGAGCGCGCGCAGCATTTTCTGTCAAAAATCCTGCATCACTAAAG
>JBEBHE010000420.1:0-3334 GCA_040081205.1 Burkholderiales bacterium
CCGTCGCATACACCCGCGACGGGTCCCTGCTCCCTGCTCGCAGCGCCCCACCTCCTCCAACAAAGTGAACTCGTTTAACTTTGTGTCTCATTTGGCGCTACCCACGTTTGCGGTATCAGCGGCTGGCGCCACTCGCGGCCGGTCGCATACACCCGCGACGGGTCCCTGCTCCCTGCTCGCAGCGCCCCACCTCCTCCAACAAGATGAACTCTTTTGACTTTATGCCGCATGAGCCAACTCCATACATGCCTGCGCGACCGCCCGAGTCGCGTCCGGTTTCGCCGATTCTCGCGCGGCTTGCGCCATCGCCAGCAGCTTGTCGCGCGCGAATCCCTGCAACAGTTGCGCCAGTTTTTCCGGCGTAAATTCCGATTGCGGGATCAGAATCGCCGCGCCGCGCTCGGAAAGAAATCGCGCGTTGCACGTCTGATGATCGTCCACCGCCGAAGGTAATGGCACCAGCACTGACGCCACGCCCGCCGCGGCTATCTCGGCAATGGTGGAGGCGCCCGCGCGGCAAATCACCAGATCCGCCTGCGCGTAGCACGCTGCCATGTCGTCGATGAACGGCAACGTTTCCGCTTGCACACCCGCTGCGGCATAAGCTGTGCGCAAAGCATCAATATGCGCTGCGCCGGATTGATGCACGACCTGCGGGCGATCCGATTCAGGAATCAACGCCAGCGCGCGAGGCAAAGTTGTATTCAGCACTGCCGCACCCTGACTGCCGCCCAGCACCAGTACTTGCAATCGTCGCCCACGCGAGTTGTAGCGTGCGGCCGGCAAATCGATCGCGCCGATATCAACGCGCACGGGGTTACCCACCCATGAATCTAAGTATTTGTTTTTAAACACATTTGGAAACGCCACTAAAATCTTATCCGCCAGCCGCGCCAGCACGCGATTGGTCAGGCCGGCGACTGAATTCTGTTCGTGTATCACCAGCGGACGATTCAGCAGCGACGCCATCATGCCGCCGGGAAACGCCACGTAACCGCCCATACCCAGCACCACATCGGGCCGATACGTAAAAATCGCATTCGCGCTTTGCCAAAATGCGATCAGCAGGTTGAACGGCAGCATCGCCACGCGCAACAGCCCTTTACCGCGCAACCCGGAGAATCGTATCCATGCCATCACGTAACCGTGCGGCGGCACGATGCGCGCCTCCATGCCGGCCTTTGAACCGAGCCACACGATCGTCCAGCCTTTTTCACGCAAATATTCCGCCACCGAAATCGCGGGATAAATATGCCCGCCAGTGCCGCCCGCCATAATCATGATGGTGCGGCTCATACCTTGAAACCTCGGGTGATCTGGCGGCCTTCCCAATCAATGCGCAGCAGGATTGCCAACGCCACACAGGTCGCCGCAATCGCGCTGCCGCCGAACGACAGCAGCGGCAACGTTAGCCCCTTGGTCGGCAGCACGCCCATGTTCACACCCATGTTGATAATCGCCTGCACGCCGATCCACAAGCCGATGCCCTGCGCCACCAGTGCGGCGAAATAGCGCTCCTGCATCGCGGCACGGCGGCCGATGGCAAATGCCCGCTGCACGATCCACGCGAACATGATGACAATCGCCAGCACGCCGATAAAGCCGAGTTCTTCGGCGATCACCGCCAGCAGAAAATCCGTATGCGCTTCCGGCAGATAAAACAGTTTTTCGACGCTGCCGCCGAGCCCAACGCCGAACCATTCACCACGCCCGAACGCGATCAGCGCATGCGACAGTTGATACCCTTTGCCGTACGGATCAGCCCACGGATCCATGAAGCCGATCACGCGCTGCATGCGATACGGCGAAAACATGATGAGCGCCAGAAACGCAGCCAGCAACATCACAATCAGCCCGGCAAACAGCTTCCAGTTCATGCCGCCGAGAAACAGAATACCCATCGCGATCACCGTAATCACCGCGAACGCGCCGAAATCCGGCTCTTTCAGCAGCAACGCCCCGGCGACAAACATTACCGCGAACATCGGCAGAAAACCCTTGCGCAAGCTGTGCATGAACGCGGCCTTGCGCACCGTGTAGTCGGCGGCATAAATGACGGCAAACACCTTCATCAGTTCCGAGGGCTGTAGATTGAACACCACCAAAGGCAACCAGCGCCGCGCGCCATTCACCTCTCGTCCGATACCGGGCACCAGCACCAAGGCCAGCAACACCAACCCGACAACAAACAAATAAGGTGCTGTCTGCTGCCAAAACCGAATGGGAAACTGAAATGCAACCACGCCCATTGCGATACTCAGCGCTACAAACACAGCATGGCGCATAAGATAGTAGGTCTGCTGATTGCCGGTAGCACGCCCCGCTTCGGCAATGGCAATGGACGCCGAATACACCATCACCATACCCAATCCGAGCAGCAATACCGTGAGCCACACCACAATGCGATCAAACTCCGCGACGGCAGGCTGTTGTCTGATATCGGTGTAAAACATTTCAGGACACCCGCGCGGCCAATTGCCGCACTGCGTCGACGAACACCTCGGCGCGATGAACATAGTTGCGGAACATGTCGTAGCTGGCGCACGCGGGCGAGAGCAACACCGCATCGCCGGCGTGAGCCGCACTGTAAGCCACGGCAACCGCCTCAGCCATATCGCCCGCGTGCCGTAGCGGAATTTTTGTTGCGCTCAACGCGCGCTCGATTTGCGGCGCATCGCGGCCAATCAATACCACGGTGCGCGCGCGCACCGCCACCGCGGCAGCCAGCGACGAAAAATCCTGTCCTTTGCCATCACCGCCCGCGATCAACACCACCGGCTGTTGCATGCCGTGTAGCGCCGCTACCGTTGCGCCAACGTTGGTGCCCTTGGAGTCATCAAAAAAATCAATGCGCTTGATGTTGTTGATTTTTTGCACGCGGTGCGGCAAACCTTTGAACACACGCAGCGCACGCGCCAGCGCATCGTACGGCACGCCTATCGCATGACACAAAGCTCCCGCGGCAAGCGCGTTGGCGGCGTTATGCAGACCGGCCAGCGGCAAATCAGCCACCGGCATCAATCGCGTATTGCCGTGCGCGAGTTGCAGCGCTCCACGCTCACCCTCTAATCCCCACTCATAGTCCGACATCGGCGCGGAATAGCCAAAGGATGCGAGTTTCCGGCCGGGACGCGCTGCCGCCAGACTGTGTTCGTCGTCGCGATTCAACACCTGCACGCCGTTGCCCGTGAAGATGCGCGCCTTGGCCGCGCCATACGCCGTGAAACTGTCGTAGCGATCCATGTGGTCTTCGCTCAGGTTCAACAGCGTCGCGGCATCCGGCTCAAGGCTGGACGTCGTTTCGAGTTGAAAGCTCGATAGCTCAATCACAAAA
>JBEBHE010000114.1:0-12458 GCA_040081205.1 Burkholderiales bacterium
ATAATAAATAAAAACAAATACTTATTACATTTTTGATGCGGTGGCGGCCTGTGGCTTCACGCTGATAATCAGCACACCTGCCAGCACTAATCCTGCGCCGAGTAACTGAATCAGCGTAATCACTTCGCCCAAAAAAATCTGGCCGAATACCATGGTTGACAGCGGCCCGATGCAACCGACCAGCGCCACCTGATTGGCGCCGATGCGTTTCAAGCCTTCGGCCATCAGCCACAGCGGCGTCACCGTGGTGAAAATCGCCATGATCAGCACCAGCAGGTACACGTCGTTGGAAACCGCCAGTTGTGACGGCCCGCGCAGCGCCATGAAATGCGCGATGACAAAAAACGAAGCCGACGTCGCGGCATAAGCGGTGAAGCGCGTTGAGCCCAACGTCAGCACGTAGCGGCTGCCGGCGATCAGATAAATGGCGTAGGCGATGGCGCTAGCGAACACCAGCCCCGCGCCGAGCAATATCAAATTCCAATCGCCGCCAAATTGTATTTCTGCGTTGAATACCAGCGCGATGCCGCTGTACGACAGCGCTAGTGAAGCAAGATGGCGTTTGCGGATCGGCTGTTTCAAAAACAGTGCCGACATCAGCACCACGATGGTCGGGTAGAGATACAGGATGAGCCGCCCCAATCCCGCCGAGATATATTGCAAACCGGCGAAATCGAGATAGCTGCCGACGTAGTAACCGATGAACCCCAGCGCGGCCACGCCTAGCCAGTCGCGGCGAGAGAGATGCGCGGCGCCGGCCATCCACGCCATGATCAGGAAAAAGGGCAGCGAGAACAGCATGCGCAGCGCGAGTAGTGTCAGCACATCGACGCCGTGCTGATACGCCAGCTTGACGATGATGGTTTTGCCGGAGAACGCGATGGAGCCGAGGATGGCGCAGGCGACGCCGATGTAGGCGCTGCGCGCACCGGCAGACAAGCTCACGTTGGCATCAGTAGCACACCCATGGCCGCATGATACTGGCCGGCATGGCCCCTGTCCAAGCGCGCTGTCTCTGTGCGCGTGCGTCGGCGTGTCGCCACGGACTTGCGATTTTGTTAAGCTTTATCTGAGCGGCCAACCGCAACGGCCGCACCATTTCAACCGGGGGAGGCTGCTATGGCATTGCGTTTATCGTTGGTTGCCGGATTTGTTCTTGGTATCACCATCATTGCAGGCAGCGTGCCTGCGCAACAGGTGCGGCCGGATGCCAAGCCCAAGCCGCTGACGCCGGTGGAAAAAGCGCAGCAGGCCGCCAAGCAGGCGGCGGGCTTTGAGTTCCTGGGAACACTCGCGCGCACGTGCCTGCTGCCGCCGAGCCGCAGCGAGGATTTTCGCGACATTCCGGCGCCGTATGTCACCGACCCCAGCAAGGCGCCGCCGCGTTCGTCGTGGTACGCCGACCCGGCAAAAGTCTTCGACAACCTGTATTTCGTCGGCGGCCGCGTTCACTCTGCGTGGATTCTGGCCACGCGTGAAGGCCTAATACTTCTCGACACGCTCTATCCGTACAACTCCGAAGAACTCATCATCGGCGGCATGAAGAAGCTCGGGCTCGACCCGAAAGACATCAAGTACTTGATCGTGTCGCACGCGCACCAGGACCACATCGGCGGCGCCGAGATGATCCAGACGCGCTACAAACCGCGCGTGGTGATGTCGGGCCCGGATTGGGACCTGGTGGAAAAAGTGCCCAACCGTTTCAAGACCATGGCCCCGAAGCGGGACATCGTCGCCACTGACGGCATGAAGATCACGCTGGGTGAAACCACCGTGACCATCTGGTTCACGCCGGGCCATACCGCCGGCACCACCTCGTTCACGTTCCAGGTGCTCGACCGCGGCCGCCCTCTCAACGTGGCCTATTCCGGCGGCACCGCGCTGGTGTATGAGTGGGACCAGCCCGAGTGGAGTATCAAGAATATGGAGACCTACATGAATTCGCAGCGCCACCTTGCAGCCAAGGCCAAGGAGACCGGCGCCACGGTGCTGATATCGAATCACTCCGAGTTTGACGACGTGGTCAAAAAGAACCGCATGATCGCCAGCCGTGGTAACGACCCGCACCCTTACGAGATCGGCGCCGACTGGGTGCAGCGGTATTTTCTGGTGACGGAAAACTGCGCGCTCGCGACGAAGCTCAAGGTCGAGGACATGCGCGCCCAGGCGCGCTGACGCTTCGCCGGCGGGGTATAAGCGGCGAGATTGTGTAGATCAACGGGCAACGCATCAAACCACCGGAGGCATAATGGATACACCAGCCAGCCGCATCACCATCAAACGCCTGCATCCGCTGTTCGTCGCCGAGGTGACCGGCATCGATCTGACGGCGCCCGTGCCGCGCGAGGACTTCCGCGCGATCTGGGACGCGTTTAACGAGCACCAGATTCTCATTTTTCGAGATCAGCATTTCGACGACGCCTCGCAAATCGCGTTTAGCGGCAAATTCGGCGAGCTCGAAACGATGATCGCGCACCCCGGCAACGACTGGAATCCGGGACACATCTCCGTTATGACCAACCTCGGCAAGGACGGGAATTTCCTGCCGCCCGACCATCCGGCGATGCTGCACCGGGAGCGCAATGAAGCGTGGCACAGCGACAGCTCGTTCAAGCCGGTAGCGGCGCTCGCCTCGCTGCTGGCATCGCGCATAGTCCCTCCGGTCGGCGGCAACACCGATTTCGCCAGCGCGCGTGCGGCCTACGAAGCCTTACCCGCCGAACGCAAGGCCGCGCTCGAAGGCCTGACCGCCCTGCACCGCATGACGCATCGGGACATGGACAACGACAAAGGCTACAAGGAAGAGGACAAGAAGCGCCATGTCGTCACGCACCCGGTGATTCGCGCCAACCCGGTCAACGGCCGCAAGGCGCTCTACGTCGGCGCGCATGCGCAGGAGATCGTCGGTATGCCGCCGGCGGAAGGCGCCAGACTGCTCGACGAGCTGACCGCGTTCGTCACGCAGCCGCAGTTTGTCTATAGCCACCACTGGCGCGACGGCGACGCAGTGATGTGGGACAACCGCTGCACGCTGCACCGGGCGACGACGTTCGACAAGACCAAGTACAAGCGCAAGCTGCACCGCACGACCATCGCGGGCAAAGCGCCTGACAGCGCGTTTGCGACGGTGCCGGGGGCGTAACGAGTGAGTGGGTGAGAACTGCCAAGTGGCGCTAGGCGAAAAAAGAAGCTCGGCCTTGGCCTTTATAGTTACTGAGATGCGCCTCTACGTATCCACGCAGGTGTTCTTGCGTTGGGCGGTCGAATTAATTTGAGTGCTTCATCAACCTCGGGGCGCTGGCTACTCGCAATATCGGAAAGGTAGAGTAGAAAGTCGCCCCAGTTGTGTCGACTAAAGAGTTTTACGCCATAGCGCTGCGGCAAATCTATCTGTGAGTCCGTTGCCCACGTATACATTAGGTTGTCTAGTACCATCGCATCGCAATACGGCGCGTACGTGGCAATAAAGCGCACGTCATAGAAGAGTCCCCCAAAGCGCTTCCGATTTTTCTCGCGATTCCTGTATGCGCCCTCGCGCAATCGTTGCCTTAGCAACGCAAATAACTCAGAGCCTATTCGCTCACAAGGTACATTGGCAAAGTATTCGGACGCAAAAAATGCCTGAATACGCTGCATTCTTAGTGTCGCAGGTAACTTGTCGTGGTAATTGAGCAGCCCTTCTATCATCATTGAATTCTCGTTCGCCGTGAGAAACGCCGAAGCATCACCGCCCACTATTTGCTGTACATAGTCAATATAGGTGCTGATGTAAGCCTCTGCGGACGAGCGAAGCTCAATACGCACATCGTCGGCGAAGGTGGACGGTGTGTTTGCCCAGGCATCGAAAGCATCTAATAGCTGTTCCCCGGACGCGCTTTTGCGCCGCTTCAGTTCGTCATGTTTTTCCGAAAAATTACCAACGTCGATCCAGACGTATCCATCCCAATGATTTACGTCCGAATTGAGTGCGTCCGATCGTTCGGTAGATTGAACCGGTGAACTACGCGCCAGGAAGGACTTGAACGCACGATGAATCTGTCGGCTTTTTACGTCATACTCGTAGCGAAATTTGTGACCGCACGACGTCTGCTTAATAAATTTTAGAAGAGGCGCGCGCTGATTTTCTGTCCAGAGCTGGCTTTCGTCTTCGTGAAGATTTGAGTACGGCGCTACGATTTGCTGTGCAAAGGCAAGTTCAGCGATTCTCTCCCGAGCTTCCACGAACATCTTGTGTTCGCCACGAAAAGCATGCGAAAAAAAGAACTGATCTAAGTAGAAAATCTTTTTTTGAAGTACGGGAAGGGGGATTCGATCCCACTGCTTGCAGTGCAAACACCCTCGGCAAAGCGCATTGCCACTAACCATCACATTGCCGTAGCTTTTGGGGGTACCGCACGACGGGCAAGCACCAATGACATAAGAAACGAGCGCCATGCCTAATTATCCTGTTCGCTTCGGTTCTGTGCTGGAACTGCCTGCTTTTCTACTCAATAGGAGTCTCTCTCTAGTTGAATCTTGTTACGGACTCCCTGATCACCTCCGCTTCCCGCCGCCCAGAATCCCGCCCAGCACTCCTCGCAGAATTTCGCGGCCGACCTGAGAGCCGACAGTTCGCGCAGCACTCTTTGCCGCAGACTGCACCAAGCCATCGTGTTTGCCGCCGCGTGGCCCGGTGGTGCCGAAAAGAATATCCTTGAATGAACCGAAAATGCCGCCACCGTCGGACTGCGGCTGCTGCGGAGCGGTCGTGCCCGAAGGTTGCGCCGGCGCGGCAGATCCAGTTTGCGCACCCGCAGTGCTGCCTGTGACACGGCCCGTGAGTTTTTCGTAAGCGGACTCACGGTCAATCGCCTTCTCGTAGACGCCAGCGACCAGCGAATCTTTCATGATCGCGGTGCGTTCATCCGTCGTAACCGGCCCCAGGCGGCTGCCCGGCGGCGCGACAAAAGCGCGTTCAACAATAGTCGGCCGGCCTTTTTCATCGAGAAAAGACACCAGCGCTTCGCCCACGCCCAATTCGGTAATCACCGCTTCCACGTCCAGCTTGGGATTGGCGCGCATGGTGGTTGCGGCGGATTTAACCGCTTTTTGATCGCGTGGCGTGAAGGCGCGCAGCGCGTGCTGCACGCGGTTGCCGAGTTGGCCGAGCACGGTGTCGGGCACATCCAGCGGATTTTGCGTCACGAAGTACACCCCAACGCCCTTGGAGCGCACCAGTCGCACCACCTGTTCAATTTTCTCCAGCAGCGCTTGTGGCGCGTCGGTAAACAGCAGGTGCGCTTCATCGAAGAAAAACACCAGCTTGGGTTTTTCAACGTCGCCCACTTCGGGCAGTTGCTCGAACAATTCCGACAGCATCCACAGCAAAAACGTCGCATAGAGCTTGGGGGATGTCATCAGTTTGTCGGCAGCGAGAATATTGATGATGCCGCGCCCTTTGGCGTCGGTCTGAATGAAATCCATGATGTTGAGCGCCGGTTCGCCAAAGAACTGATCCGCACCCTGGCTGTCGATCTCAAGCAGGCCACGCTGGATGGCACCGATGGAGGCGGCGGAAACATTGCCGTATTGCGTGGTGAAGTCCTTGGCGTTGTCGCCCACGTACTGCAGCATCGAACGCAAGTCTTTCATGTCGAGCAACAGCAGGCCGTTGTCGTCGGCGATCTTGAACACCAGCGTCAGCACGCCCTGCTGCGTGTCGTTCAAATTCAGCATGCGCGCGAGCAGCAGCGGCCCCATTTCGGAAGCCGTGGTGCGCACCGGGTGGCCTTGCTTGCCGAAGGTGTCCCAAAAGACTACCGGGCACGCTTCGTTTTTGAAATCGTCGAGCTTGAGTTGCTCGACGCGCTCCTTGATTTTGCCTTTGAGTTCCCCGGCCTGCGATATGCCCGCCAGATCACCTTTGACATCGGCCATGAACACCGGTACGCCGATACGGCTTAATGATTCGGCGATGCGTTGCAAGGTGACGGTTTTACCTGTGCCCGTTGCGCCCGCGATCAGGCCGTGACGATTGGCCAGGCCCGGCAGCAAATGCAGGTCGTGTTCACCTTTGGCGATTAATAAAGGGTCGGGCATAGAGCCTCCGTGATAAAATTTTGCTCATTGTAGCCGGTTACGAAAGTCAGAGGATTGCATGGCGGGACATTCCAAGTGGGCGAACATTCAACACCGCAAAGGCCGGCAGGACGCCAAGCGCGGCAAGATTTTCACAAGATTGATAAAGGAGATTACGGTCTCCGCGCGCATGGGTGGCGGCGATGCGAGCACCAATCCGCGCTTGCGCTTGGCGATGGACAAGGCCTACGCCAACAATATGCCGAAAGACAACGTCGAGCGCGCGATCAAACGCGGCACCGGTGATCTCGAAGGCGTGAACTACGAAGAAATCCGCTACGAAGGTTACGGCATCGGTGGTGCTGCGGTGATGGTCGATTGCATGACTGATAACAAGACGCGCACCGTGGCGGATGTGCGCTTTGCATTCACCAAAAACGGCGGCAACATGGGTTCCGAGGGTTCGGTGGCGTTTTTGTTCAAGCATTGCGGGCAAATGGTATTCGCGCCGGGCACCGATGAAGAAAAGCTGATGGAAGCCGCCATCGATGCCGGTGCCGAAGATGTGGTGACGAACGAGGACGGCAGTATTGAGGTTGTCACCGATCCACACGATTTTCACACGGTGAAAGCGGGTATCGAAAAAGCCGGATTCAAGCCGGAAATCGCCGAAGTCATCATGAAGCCGAACATGGAAAATCCGCTGACCGGCGACGACGCGATCAAGATGCAAAAATTGCTGGATGCACTGGAAGCGCTGGATGATGTGCAGGAAGTCTATTCGACGGCGTTGATAGATGCGTGAGGCGTGAGGCGTGAGGCGCAAACACCAGGGGCTGTTGGTATGGCAACAGGCCATGGTCCTCGTAAAGAGCGTTTACGCGGTAACGAATGACTTTCCAAAGCACGAGGTTTTCGGTTTGGTCAGCCAGATGCGCCGTGCTGCGATATCGGTGCCGTCCAACATTGCTGAAGGCGCAGGCAGATCGTCGAAAAAGGAGTTTCTGCAATTTTTATCCATTGCCAGAGGTTCGCTGAACGAGCTCGACACACAGTTGTTGATTGCCAAAGACTTGGGTTACCTCGCCGAAACGGAAGCGATTGATGCATTGATCGACCGCGTTCTTGCGCTGATTGGCGGGTTAATCAATTCCGAGCGCAAAGCGGCCGCCAAATGAGCAGTGACGCCTCGCGCCTCACGCCTCACGCAATACGCATTCTAGGCATTGATCCGGGGCTGCGTGCCACAGGGTTCGGCGTTCTCGAAAAAACGGGCAGCAAACTTGTTTACATTACCAGCGGTTGTATCAAAACGGCGACCGGCGAATTGCCGTCGAGGCTAAAAACCATACTGGACGGACTGGCCGAAGTGATCGGCACTAGCGCGCCCATGCAGGTTGCCGTTGAAAAGGTATTCGTCAATGTGAATCCGCAATCCACGCTACTGCTGGGGCAGGCGCGTGGCGCGGCGATCTGCGCGGCGGTCATGCACAATCTGCCGGTTTCGGAATACACTGCGCTGCAAGTCAAACAGGCGGTGGTGGGCAACGGCCACGCCAAAAAAGAACAGGTGCAGGAAATGGTCAAACGGTTGTTACGCCTGGCGGGTGATCCGAGCCCCGACGCAGCCGACGCACTGGCATGCGCGATTTGCCACGCACACGGCGGACAGGGCTTGGGACTGCTGGCAACGGCGGGCTATCGCATGAAGCGCGGGAGGCTGGTTTGATCGGCAGAATCAGCGGCAAGCTGCTGGCCAAGCAGCCGCCGCAAATCATTGTGGATGTGCAGGGCGTCGGCTATGAAATCGATGTGCCGATGAGCACGCTGTATCAGTTACCGGCAACCGGCGCCGATGTCACGCTGCTGACGCATCTGACGGTGCGCGAGGATGCGCATCTGCTGTATGGTTTTGCCACCGAGCAAGAGCGCACCGTATTTCGCCAATTGCTGAAGATTTCCGGCGTGGGCCCACGCACCGCGCTGTCGGTGTTGTCGGGGTTGAGTGTGGCTGATCTGCACGCGGCAGTGAGCACGCAGGATAGCGCGCGGCTGACCAAGGTGCCTGGCATTGGCAAGAAAACGGCTGAACGTTTGTTGCTGGAACTGAAAGACAAGCTCAAAGTAACAGTGATGCTGACACCGGCCACGGCTGCCAGCAGCGCGTCGTCGGATATTCTTAATGCGTTGCTCTCGCTCGGTTACAACGACAAGGAAGCGTCGTGGGCAGTCAAGCAATTGCCCGTGGACACCAATATCAATGATGGTATCCGGCAAGCGCTGAAATTGCTGTCCAAATCAAAATGACTGTAGAAACCGACCGCCTCATTGCCGCCGCGCCCGCCTCTGTGCAGGAAGAGGCGTTCGAACGCGCCCTGCGTCCGAAGCAGCTCGACGAATACATCGGACAGGAAAAAATTCGCGGGCAGTTGTCGATCTTCATCGAGGCCGCCCGCCGCCGCAAAGAACCGCTGGATCACGTTTTGTTGTTCGGGCCGCCGGGCTTGGGCAAGACCACGCTCGCGCACATCATCGCGCGCGAGATGGGTGTGAATCTGCGCCACACCTCGGGGCCGGTGCTGGAGCGTGCGGGCGATCTGGCGGCGATACTCACCAATCTCGAACCGAATGATGTGTTGTTCATCGACGAGATACACCGATTATCGCCGGTGGTGGAGGAAATTCTCTATCCCGCGCTGGAGGATTACCAGATCGACATCATGATCGGCGAAGGCCCGGCGGCGCGCTCGGTCAAGCTGGATCTGCCGCCGTTTACGCTGGTGGGTGCGACCACGCGCGCGGGCATGCTGACCAATCCGCTGCGCGACCGTTTCGGCATTGTGGCGCGGCTGGAGTTTTACAGCGTTGAGGAGTTGACGCGCATCGTCGTGCGTTCCGCGAAACTGCTTGACGTCGAAACCGCCCCTGACGG
Source organism: Burkholderiales bacterium (assembly GCA_040081205.1). Lineage (GTDB taxonomy): Bacteria > Pseudomonadota > Gammaproteobacteria > Burkholderiales > SG8-41 > UBA5216. The sequence continues at coordinate 8,990 of JBEBHE010000114.1, forward strand.
CGCGCGTGAAATCGCCGGCCGTTCGCGCGGCACGCCGCGCATTTCGAATCGTTTGCTGCGGCGCGTACGCGATTTCGCCGAGGTCAAGGCTGATGGCAATATCAGCCGTGAAGTGGCGGACGCTGCGCTGAAAATGCTGGATGTCGATACGCTGGGCCTCGATGTGATGGATCGCAAATTGTTGCTTGCCGTCATTGAACGTTTCGACGGCGGCCCGGTGGGCGTAGACAATCTTGCCGCCGCCATCGGCGAAGAGCGCGACACCATCGAAGACGTGCTTGAGCCTTACCTCATTCAACAAGGCTACCTGCAACGCACGCCGCGCGGACGCATGGCCACCGCCAGTGCATTTCGGCATTTCGGGTTGGTGCAATCGAAGAACGCGGCGACACCGGATATGTGGGACGCGGCTGATCCTAAGTCGTAGTCGTTGCTGTTAACCCCAATCCATGACGCGCAACGTTTATAGTGACGTAGCGGTATTGCTTGTGAAGTGAGGCATGAAATATCTTTTAAAAACAAATACATATGTCATTTAACAACGGATGCGGCATTGCGTCCAAGGGTGGTACATAACGATGCGAAGTGGTACCATTTAATTTTGTAGCGTGCGTAACGAACGCGAACGCTTACTGAACAACAGGGTTCCTAAAAAACGCAGCGATATGAACGATGGACCTGACTTGCCAGATATCCGTCAACGCGAACAGCCGTTTGTCTGGCCTGTGCGGGTTTATTACGAAGACACCGATAGCGCAGGCATTGTCTATTATGCAAATTATCTGCGCTACTTCGAGCGCGCGCGCACCGAGTGGCTGCGTGCGCTGGGTTTCGAGCAAACCGATCTTGCGGTGCAATATGGCGTGGTGTTCGTAGTGCGCTCGATCGCGGTGGAATATTTGCGCCCGGCGCGATTTAACGATGCCCTGAGCATTTCAGTGGAACTTGATGACGTGAGCGCGAGTCAGATCACCATGCAGCAGCGGGTTTTGCGCGCGGATGACACATTGGTGGAGTCGCGCGTGCGTCTGGCGTGCGTGAATATTGTTGCCATGAAGCCCGTAAGAATACCAAAAGCCATTGCCGCGCAAGCAAGCGCAAGAATAATAAATACAAAAACAAGGATAACCGCAACGTGAATCCAGGCGTAACGCACGACATGTCGATTTTGAGCCTGATCACCGGCGCCAGTGTGCTGGTGCAGGTGGTGATGCTGATCCTGCTGCTGGCGTCGTTGTTTTCGTGGTACTACATTTTCCTCAAGTATTTTGCACTGCGCCGCGCCACGGCGCTCGCCAACGAATTCGAAAAACAATTCTGGAGCGGCGCCGATCTTAACGATTTGCACCAGCGTGCGATGAATTCGCGCACTGACGCCGGCAGCATGGAGCGCATTTTCGAAGCAGGATTCCGCGAGTTCATGAAACTGCGCAAGCAGCCCGGCATGGACGTGCGCGCCGTAACCGACGGCACGCGCCGTGCCATGCGCGCCACCTATCAACGCGAGATGGATGAATTGGAGTCGCACTTGTCGTTTCTGGCCTCCGTGGGTTCGGTCAGTCCTTACGTCGGGTTGTTCGGTACGGTGTGGGGCATCATGAATTCGTTTCGTGGCCTGTCGAATGTGGCGCAGGCCACGCTCGCGGCAGTGGCGCCGGGCATCGCCGAAGCCCTAGTGGCGACGGCGATGGGTTTGTTTGCCGCGATACCGGCGGTGCTGGCGTATAACCGATTTGCGGGCGACGTGAACCGGCTCGCGATTCGTTACGATTCGTTCATGGAGGAATTCTCCAATATCCTCCAGCGTCAGGCAAACTGAGCCGGCCTAACATAGCGATGATTACCACCAACAAACGCAGCGGCCACCAGTTGATGAACCAGATCAACGTCGTGCCGTACATCGACGTGATGCTGGTGCTGCTGGTGATTTTCATGGTGACGGCGCCGCTGGTGAATCCGGGGCAAATCGAATTACCGCAAGTGGGCAAGACATCGGCGCCGCCGGTGCAGCCGATGGAAGTGTCGATCCGCAGCGACAAATCAATCTGGCTGCGTGATCGCTCGCAAGGTTCGAATGAATTCAAGGTCACGCGCGGTGATCTGGTTAAAGCCATTCGTGAGAAGCAAAAAGCGAATCCCGAACAAGCGGTAGTCATTGCAGCCGACAAGGACGTGCGCTACGAAGCCGTGCTTGAGGTGATGGACACGCTGCAACAGAATCAGGTCAAGAAAGTCGGCTTGCTCGCCAAGCCGCGCGGAGGCTGAGCAACGCCATGAGCGTCGCGATGAATAACGTGCCGGGTATGCACAGTGACAAAACGAAAGCGCGTGCGCTGGCGCTGGCGATGCATGCAGCGTTTGTCATTCTGCTGATTTTTGGCGTGTCGTGGCAACGAAAGCCGGAATCGCCGGTGGTGGCCGATCTGTGGAGTAGTTTGCCGCCCATGACACAACCGGCGCAGCCAAAGGTTGAAGTAACGCCCGAACCCGCGCCACCACCGAAGCCCGCCCCGCGTGTCGAGCCGCCTGTACCTAAAGCGGCGCCGGCACCGGCTCCCAAGCCTGATATCGCGCTGAAGAAAATCGAAAAGGAAAAAAAAGCGGAACCTAAAATTGAACCCAAGGCTGAGCCCAAGAAGCGCGAGGATGACAAAGCAGCGCGTCTGAAAAAAGAAGCCGAGCAAAAAAAGCAGAATGAAGAGCGTGAGCTTCAATTGAAACAGTTCCTCGCCGAGAAAGAAGCGACGGCCAAAGCGGCGGCGCAGGCATCCGAGCAAGGCAAGATTATTTCCGAGTACATGGAACGTATCCGCAGCAAGGTGCGGCAGAACATTGTTGAGCCGCCGGGCTTGCAGGGCAATCCCACGGCGGAGTTCGACGTAGTGGTGATACCGGGCGGCGAAGTGCTGAGTGTGAAGCTGGTGCGTTCGAGTGGCGTGGCGGCTTATGACGCAGCCGCTGAGCGCGCGATCATGAAATCCGCGCCGCTGCCGTTGCCGCCGAATCCGGAACTTATTCAGCGCTTTCGTGACTTACGTCTGAGTGTACGACCCAAACAATAATGGATAAAAATCGTAACCATATGTTTTTAAACAATATTTTTAAACTTGCAGTGTGGCTGAGTGGCGTGACTCTGATGTTGCCTTCAATCGCATTGGCCGCCATGACCATCGATCAAATTCCGATTGCGGTCGTGCAGTTTCGCGATGAAAGCGGCCTCAAACAACAGATTACATCGGTGATCGCCGCCGATCTCACGCGTAGTGGTTTATTCAAAATGGTGGATGCCACCGGCGTCAAGCCGCAGCATGAACCGGAGCAGGTCGACTATCCGCAATGGCGCGCACGCGATGCCAATGCCGTGGTGATCGGCAGCGTTATTCCGCAGTCCGATGGCCGTTATGAAGTGCGCTTTCGTTTGATGGACGCGGTGCGGCAAACGCAATTAGCCGGATTTTCGTACAGCGCC
>JBEBHE010000115.1:0-12456 GCA_040081205.1 Burkholderiales bacterium
GTATGCGCCAGCGCGCGCACACGCGGCGCGGCTTCTTTCAGTGCAGCGGCGCGGTCCTTCGCCTCGAATAGATTGATTGCGGAAAATTCCTGCACCAGCCGGTCGAAAGTGCCTTTGTGGCCTTTTGCGGTAATAACGAGGTCGTGTTTCATGAATGGCGGTCCCGTATAAATATTTGTTTTTATTGATAAATTTAAATACGATTGTCTTGCTAGTAGCGATGATAAAGCGTCAATGTCAGGGCGGCTTCTTGCGCTGCTGTTCAAGCCAGGTCTCTATGATTTCACAGGCGGCGGCGGCGTCCAGCACGGCCTTGAGTTTGTCACCGCGTACCCCTTGCGCACGCAACTGCACCTCGGCTGTGTGCGAGCTTAAGGTCTCATCTACCAATGTGACCGGCAACGCGAAACGCCCTTCAAGACGCTGCGCAAAGCGCCGCGCGAGCCGGCCGATTTCATGTTCGCCGCCGTCGGCGTGATGCGGTTCGCCGACGATGAGTTGCGCCGGTTTCCATTCAGCGATCAGCGCGCCGATGGCGGCGAAACGTGTGCTGTTGCCTTCGGCGTGTATCGTTTCCAGCGGGTGCGCGATGCCCACGGCGAGATCAGCCACCGCAACGCCAATGCGCTTCTCGCCGAAATCGAAGGCGAGTACGGTTCCAGTGTCACGCATGCCCGGCGGCGTCCGACAGCATCGCCAGATTGATGCCGAGCAACTTCAGGCTGGCGTCGTAGCGTTGTGCAGCAGGCGTTTCGAACAGAATGCGTGCATCGGCATTGACCGTGAGCCACGCGTTTTGCGCGAGTTCATGTTCGAGTTGCCCCGGCGCCCAGCCCGCATAGCCTAGCGTGACCAGCATGCGCTCCGGGCCTTTGCCCAGCGCCACGGCCTCGAGGATATCCTTCGAGGTGGTGAGGCCGATTTCTTCTCCCATCACGAGCGTTGATTTCCATGAACCTGTGGGCGTGTGCAGCACAAAGCCGCGGTCGATTTGCACCGGGCCGCCGTAGTGCACTGACACCGCTTTGCACGCCTCGGCGGGCTGCGCGATATCAATTTGTTCCAGCAGTGCGTGCAGCGTCATGTCGATAGGACGATTGACGACCACGCCGAGTGCGCCCTGATCGTTGTGCTCGCAAATAAACGTCAGCGTCTTCGAGAAATGCGGATCGGTCATCGCCGGCATGGCAATCAGAAAATGCCGCGTAAGATTGACGGATTGCATCGGAATCAATGGCGGGCTTAGCGGCGCCAGAAGGCCGGCGTAAACACAATCAACAATGTAAACAATTCCAATCGGCCTAGCAACATGGCGAAACTGCAAACCCATGTCTGAAAATCCGTGAGCACTTCATAGTTTGTTGCCGGTCCGACCTTGTTCAGGCCGGGGCCGGTATTGTTGATGCAGGCGACCACTGCCGAGAAGGCCGTCACCAGATCCAGTCCGCTGGCGACCAGAATCAGCGTCATCGCCACGATGCAGCAAACATATACGAACATGAACGCCAGCACCGAAAAAAGCACTTTGTTCTCGACAACGTGTCCGCTCAGCTTGGCGGGCGACACCGCGTGAGGGTGCAGCAGTTTGACGTATTCGCGATTGACCTGAATGTACAGCAGTTGCGCGCGGATCATTTTGATGCCGCCGCCGGTCGAGCCGGAACAAGAGACGAAGCAGCACAGAAACAGCATCCACAGCGGCGCGAACATCGGCCACAGGTTGTAATCGGTGTTGGCAAAGCCAGTGGTGGTGGCGATTGACACCACATTGAACGATGCAAAGCGCAGCGCTTCCCAGAATTCGCGGTATGTTCCCATCGCGTGAAGATAAGCGGCAAGGCCGACGCAACTGGCGAGCGTGATCAGCAGAAACCACCCGGCTTCCGGATCGCGCCGATACGGCGTCAACGTGCGTTGTCGAAACGCCACAAAGTGCGTGCCGAAATTGATGCCCGCAATGAGCATGAAAAGAATGGTCACAGCCTCGATCAACGGCGAATTCCAGTAACCGAAGCTCGCGTCATGGCTCGAAAAGCCGCCGAGACCCATGGTTGAGCACATATGCATCAGCGCATCGAACCATGTCATGCCCGCCAGCTTGAACGCGAGAAAGCACAGCAGCGAAATTAGCGCATACACCACCCAAAGCCCTTTGGCGGTTTCGGTGATGCGCGGCGTGAGTTGCGCGTCTTTCATCGGCCCCGGCGTTTCGGCTTTGAACATCTGGCGCCCGCCGATGCCCAGCAATGGCAGCACCGCTACTGCGAGCACGATCAAGCCCATGCCGCCCAGCCACACCAGCAGCCCTCGCCATATATTCAGCGAAGGCGCCAGCGTATCCAGATTGGACAGCACGGTAGCGCCTGTGGTGGTGAGCCCGGAAATGGCTTCAAAATAAGCGTCGGTGAATGACAGTCCCGGAATCAGCATCAGTAGCGGCACGGTGGCGAATGCGGCGCCGCCGGTCCACGCCAGCACCACCAGCAACATGCCGTCGCGCGGCTTCAGCTCAATTTTAACTTGCCGTGTAATCACGAACGCGATTAGGGCAACGACAAAGTTGAACAGCATGGAAATACAGAACACGCGCAGCGCGCCGTCGTTGTAGATAAGCGATACCACAATCGGCGCCACGTGCGACAGACTCATCGCCATGCCGATCACGCTGAGCGGGCGCAGCACTGCAAGAAAGGCTCTCATCGGCTGATCAAAAGAATCGGGCTTCCACCTGGAACAGTTTTTCCACCCGAGGCACCATACGCTTGTTCACCACAAACACGATCACATGGTCGTCTGCCTCGATGACGGTGTCGTGATGGGCGATGATGACCTGGCTTTCCTGCCCGGGAGTGTCATTACGCTGACGCACGATAGCGCCGATGGTTGTGCCCTTGGGCAGATCAATTTCCTCGATGCGGCGCCCTACTACTTGAGAGGATTTCGCGTCGCCATGCGCCACCAGTTCCAGCGCTTCGGCGGCGCCGCGCCGCAGTGAATGCACCGCAGCCACGTCGCCCCGGCGCACACGAGCGAGCAGCGTGCCGATAGTGGCCTGTACCGGAGAAATGGCGATGTCGATGCGGCCTTCCTGCAACAAATTCACATAAGCGCTGCGGGTAATCAGCGCGATCACCTTGCGCACCCCCATGCGCTTTGCAAGCAGGGATGACATGATGTTGTCTTCATCGTCATTGGTAAGCGCGCAATAGACATCCATCTCGCCGATGTTTTCGGATTCGAGCAATTCTTCGTCGGTAACATCGCCCTGCAATACCAGCGTTTTGCTCAACTCGGCGGCGAGGCGTTCGGCCCCGGCCTTGCTGTACTCGATAATCTTGACCTCGCATTTGCCTTCGATTGCCTTGGCGAGCCGCCGGCCGATGTTGCCGCCGCCGCCCAGCATCACGCGCTTTACCGGTTTATCCATGCGCCGCAGTTCGCGCAGCACGCCGCGCAGGTTTTCGGTGGCGGCGATCAGGAAAACTTCGTCGCCGGCTTCAATAATAGTATTGCCTTCGGGCGTAATAGGGGCGTCCTGCCGAAAAATAGCCGCGACGCGCGCGTCGATATGCGGCATGTGCGTGCGCAGATATGAAATTTCGTGACCCACCAGCGGCCCGCCGTGAAACGCGCGTACCGCCGCGAGGCTGACTTTGCCGTGCGCGAACTCCAGTACTTGCAGCGCCTCGGGGAATTCCAGCAGCTTGACGATGTAATCGGTCAGCAACTGCTCCGGGCAGATTGGCACATCGACCGCGAAATTGTCCGGCGAAAAAATTTCCGGATGCGATAGATAATCTGCCGAGCGGATGCGCGCGATTTTGGTCGGGCAATTGAACATGGTCGCGGCGAGCTTGCAGGCCACCATGTTGGTTTCGTCGCTTTGCGTGACGGCAAACAACAAGTCCGCGTCGGCCAATCCGGCTTGCTCCAGCACCGCCGGATGCGCAGCGTTACCGCATACCGTGCGCACATCGAGACGATCCTGCAACGCCCGCAAGCGCTCGGCGTTAGTGTCGATGATGGTGATGTCGTTGGCTTCCGAGGCCAGATTTTCGGCGACAGAAGAACCGACCTGTCCCGCGCCTAATATGACGATTTTCAATGCACGATCTCCACGATAGTGTGCAATTCTAGTCTTTGCGCTTGCCTTGCGCTATGACCGATGCGCAGTGTGCGTGTGGCATAATCGGTTAAAACCTCCACGCAACGCTGGGGTTAGTGCATTGACCAGATTATATTTTCCCGGACAAATTGCCGATCACGGCGAGTGCCGTGTGGTGGCTGGACAGGCGCACCATGTTATTCATGTGCTGCGGCTGCAAGCCGGTGCATCGCTGACCTTGTTTGATGGGCGCGGCGTGGAGTGCCAGGCGCTGATCAAGCGCATCGACAAATCCGGCGTGACCGTTACCGTGACCGGGCGCAGCGAAGTCAGCCGCGAATCGTCGCTCGACTTTACGCTGGCGCAAGGCATTTCCAGCGGCGAACGCATGGATTACACCGTGCAAAAATGCGTCGAGCTCGGCGTGACTGCGATACAGCCGCTGATTACGCAGCGCAGTGTGGTGCGTCTGGCGGGAGAGCGCGCAGAGCGTCGCGTCGCCCACTGGCAATCCGTTACCGTCGCAGCGTGCGAACAATGCGGACGTAACGTGTTGCCCGCAGTATTGCCGGTGCAGACGTTGATGAAATGGCTGGGTGAGCCCGCATCGGACGGCGCACGCTTTTTGTTGTCACCGCACGCCAGCACCACGCGGTTGCGTGAGATGGCGCGTCCGTCCGGCAAGGTAACGTTGCTGGTTGGCCCGGAAGGCGGCTGGAACCCGGACGAAACGCAAGCCGCTTTGTCCGCCGGATTCACGCTGCTGGCGCTGGGTCCAAGGGTGTTGCGCACCGAAACTGCGGCAGTAGCTGCGCTGGCGGCGATGCAGGCGCTGTGGGGTGACTGTTGACCGTAAAGCCATTACCAGCAAGACTGCTTGGTTTAGTGAAGAATCTCGCGTAATATATTGTTTTTAAACATATTGTATTGAAAATTTCATGGCGCAATCGCCGCCAGATAAATTCGTCCAGTGGTTCCGCGCGGCCGCGCCGTACATTCATGCGTTTCGCGGACGCACGTTTGTCATCGCGTTCGGCGGAGAGGCGATTTCCGAAGGCCGCTTTGTCGGCATTAATCACGATCTGAATCTGCTGGCGGCGCTTGGCGTGCGGCTGGTGGTGGTACATGGCGCGCGCGCGCAGATCGACGCCAAGCTGAAGGAACAAGGCCACCGCACGCGTTACGTGCAGGGCCTGCGCGTCACTGACGACATCACGCTTGCCATTGCCAAAGAGGCGAGCGGTCGTCTGCGCGTGGAAATTGAAGCGCTGTTATCGATGGGTTTGCCCGGGTCGCCCATGGCAGGTGCCGATATCCGCGTGTCCAGCGGAAATTTCGTCACCGCCAAGCCGATCGGCATTCTCGACGGGGTTGATCTGCAACATACCGGCGAGGTGCGCAAGATCGACGTGCCGGCGATACGCGACCGCCTGAATTTCGGTGAGTTAGTGTTGTTGTCGCCGCTTGGGTATTCGGCGACCGGCGAAATTTTTAACGTGGCGCTGGAAAATATCGCGGAATCGGTGGCGGTGGCGCTGGGCGCGGAAAAGCTGATATTCATGATGGATCGTCCGGGCGCGACCAACGCGCGTGGCGGCCTGTTGCGCGAGTTGACTCCGATGCAGGCGCGCAAATTATTGGCGCGCAAAGATTCCACGCTGGACGGCGATGCGAAGTTTTATTTGCCGTGTGCGGTGCGTGCCTGCGAGCAGGGTGTGGCGCGCGCGCACTTGATTTCGCGGCATGCTGAGGGCGCGTTGTTGCAGGAACTGTTCACGCACCAGGGTGTAGGCACGATGATCGCGCCCGATCCGGTGGAGAAGCTGCGCGATGCAAAAATCAACGATATCGGTGGCATCCTGCGGTTGATCGAACCGCTGGAGGCGGACGGCACTCTGGTGAAGCGCAGCCGTGATCTGCTGGAAATGGAAGTCGGGCGCTTCGCGGTACTGGATCGTGACGGCATGATTATCGGTTGCGCCGCGTTGTATCCGTTTTCGGAAGAACGCGCGGCGGAACTGGCGTGCCTGGTGGTGCATCCTGAATTTCGCGGCCGCGACGCCGGCGAACGGCTGCTGGAGGCGATGGAGCAACGCGCACGCCGTCAGCGCCTTAAAAAACTGTTCGTGCTGACGACGCGCGCCGAACACTGGTTTGTCGAGCATGGTTTTGCCGAAGTCAATGTCGACGAGTTGCCCGCGCAAAAACGCGAGATGTACAATTATCAGCGTCGTTCGGTCGTATTGACGAAGCGGCTGTAATGGCTACCGAGTCCTGATGCAATTGAATCTGTCACTGCGTTCGCGGTTGCTGCTGGCGGGCGTGCTGGTGTTGTGTCTGGCGCTGGTCATGTTGGTGGCCGTTGAAGTTTATTTGCTCAACAGCGGCCGCACCGAGCTCATACGCGAAATCGTTATCGTCAGCGCTGTCGCGCTGGCATTTACGATCGTATTTACGATCGTGCTTTACGCCTGGTTGACGCGCAGTTTGCGGCATCTGGCGGATGCCAGTGCGCGGCTGGCGGCGGGCGAACTTGATGTGCGGTTGCCGGCACAAAGCAATGGCGGCAATGACGAAATCAGCAAACTCAGCGCGGCCTTTAATGTCATGGCAGGGGCGCTTTCCAGCCGCATCGAAGCACTGGCGCAGGGCGAGGCCAAGTTTTCCGCCATCGCCGACTACAGTTACGACTGCGAATTGTGGGCAGACGCCGGCGGCAAACTGATCTGGATCAATCCCAGGGTGCAGGACATGTTCGGCTACACGCCCGAAGAATGCCTGGCAGCGCAGGATTTTCCGGCGCCGTTTGTGAGCGATCCCGATGTGAATCGCACGGTGCGGCAGATTCGGCTGGCGGTGCTCGGCAATACGGGGCAGGACTATGAGTTCCGCGCGCGGCGCAAGGACGGGTCGACGTTCTGGGCGGCTGCGGACTGGCGTCCGATTTACGACAGGAACAATCAAAATCTTGGTATCCGTATCAGCATCCGCGACATCACTACGCGCAAGGAAGCAGAGCAGCGTCTCGAGGCGACGGTGACCGAGCTGCGCGATGCGCAAGTCGTGCAGAAACAATACCTCGAACGTGCGCAGGACGAGCACGCGCGGCTGTCGGCACTGCTGGGCGCGATGAACATCGGCATCCTGTTCGTATCGACGGATGGCCGCGTGGTTTACTGCAACCCGGCGTTCTCGCAGATATGGATGATTGCGCCGGGCACGCGCATCATCGGCGCCGATCCAGTGGCCATGCTGACGGAATCGGGCTGCACGCTGGCGCGACCGGAGGAACACACGCGTTATTTGCTGCAAGCACCTGCGCCCAGCGAGCCGTTAACGGCGTTTGAGTTGCCGATGGCCGATGGCCGTCTGGTGACGCAACAAAGCCATGCCGTGGAAGACGCCTTCGGCAAGCCGGTGGGTCGTATGTGGATATTCGAGGATGTGACCACCGAGCGGCGCAACGCCGATCAACTGGTGTATCTCGCGGAGCGTGATGCATTGACGGGCCTTTATAACCGGCACCGTTTCAACGAGGAAATGGGGCGCATGGTGGCCGATGCGCAGCGCGGGTCGTCGCGCGTGGCGTTGATGTTTTTCGATCTCGATGAATTCAAATACATCAACGACACCTTCGGCCATCGTGCCGGTGACGCGACGTTGATTCGCGTGGCGGGCGAGGTTGGCGGGCAGGTGCGTCGCAATGAGATTTTTGCGCGGCTGGGCGGCGACGAATTCGCGGTACTCGTCCCCGATATTTCCGAGGAGATGCTGAAAATACTCGCGGAACGGATTACGCGCTCTATTGCGCAGATCCGCTTCCAGTTCGAAGGGCAAAATCTGCGGCTTACCTGCAGCTGCGGTATTGCGGTGTATCCCGATCACGCGCGCAACACCGAAGACCTGGTGGCGCGTGCCGATGCGGCAATGTATCAGGCCAAAGAGTCGGGCAAAAATGCGTGGCGCATCTACCGTGCCGATCTTGATGATTCACAGCGCATGGTGTCGCAATTGTCATGGAACGATCGTATTCTGTACGCGCTGGAAAACGATCTGATGGATCTGTTTTTTCAGGGCATTTATACCGCCAAAGAGCGCAAGCTCGAACATTTCGAGGTGTTGCTGCGCATGCGCGATAAGGACAATCCCGGTGTAACCATTATGCCGGGCGAGTTCATACCCGTCGCCGAAAAGTCCGGCAAGATTGTCGATATTGATCGCTGGGTGCTGCGCCGCTCGATCAAAATGCTGGCGGAGGTGCGCGCGATTCCGGCGCTGGCGGTGAACATTTCGGGGCGGTCGCTGGATGATCCCACGCTGCCGCAGTTTATCGCCGACGAGTTGCGCAGTCAGGGCGTGCCGGCAAAGCGCTTGCTGGTGGAGTTGACTGAAACCTCGGCGGTATCTGATCTGCATGACGCACGCCGGTTTATCGAGGCGTTGCAGCACACCGGGTGCGGTGTTTGTCTGGATGATTTTGGCACGGGATTTTCCTCGTTCGCGTACCTCAAACATTTGCACGTTGATGCGATCAAGATTGACGGCCTGTTTATCCGTAACCTGCCCAAAGACCCTGACAACCAGCTGTTTGTCAAAGCGATGGTGTCGGTTGCGCGCGGACTGCACAAAACCATCATTGCCGAGTGTGTTGAAGACGCCGAGACCTTGCAAATGCTCGCTGTGTTTGGCGTCGATTGTGTGCAGGGCTATCATCTTGAAAAGCCGCTATCCAACCCGCCCCTGATAGAAACCGCGCTGAATACGCGCCGCACGCTCGACCTGCCTTTCCAGCGATAGCGTGCCGTACCTGCCGGAAAGCGCCGGTAAATCAAAGGGTTGGATTGTAATAATTCTGTAAAAACAAATACTTACAATGAAGGGTTGGTTATGCCAAGAATGGTGAACTGCATCAAACTGGGACGCGAAGCCGAGGGACTGGATTTCGCGCCGTATCCAGGCGAGTTGGGCAAACGAATTTTCGAAAACGTATCGAAAGAAGCGTGGAAGCAATGGCTGGAACAACAAAAAATGCTGGTCAACGAAAACCGCCTGAGTCTTGCGGACAAAAAAGCGCGTGATTATCTTGCACAACAGATGGATAAGCATTTCTTTGGTGGCGGCGCTGATGCCGCGACCGGCTACGTGCCGCCCGCAAAGTAGCGGCCGGCGCGTAACACGACGCAACGCAACGCTTAATGTGATGGTGTACTCGTGAGCAAAGCGCGGCTTGCGCCCGAATTGTTTCTCAATCGAGAAATTGGCCAACTTGCGTTCAATCGGCGCGTACTAGCGCAGGCGGAGAATACGGCCACACCACTGCTGGAACGGCTGCGCTTTTTGTGTATCGTTAGCAGCAATCTGGACGAATTTTTCGAAATTCGCATGGCGGGATTGCACGCGGAGATCGAGGCCAACCTCGGGGTGAGCGGCCCCGACGGCATGCCCGCCCGGCAAGTGTATGAACAGGTGGCGCGCGAAGCGCATGAGTTGATCGCCGCGCAATACCGATTGTTCAACGACGATATTACGCCCGCGCTGGCAAAAGAAGGTATCCGTTTCCTGCAGCGTGCGGATTTTTCCGCAGCGCAGTTGGCGTGGATCAAGTCGTATTTCACGCGCGAAGTGATGCCGGTGCTGACGCCGATCGGGCTCGACCCATCACATCCGTTTCCGCGCGTGCTCAACAAAAGCCTTAATTTCGCGATCGAACTGGAAGGCAAGGACGCTTTCGGTCGCGGCTCCGGCATTGCCATCGTGCAGGCGCCGCGTGTGCTGCCACGCGTGATCCGTCTGCCGCGTGATATCGCCGGCGCCGAGTACGACTTTGTTTTTTTGTCATCGATCATGCACGCGCACATGTCCGATCTTTTCGCCGGCATGAAAGTGGTTGACAGCTACCAGTTCCGCCTTACGCGCAACAGCGACTTGTTCGTGGACGATGAAGAGGTCAAGGATTTGCGCGCAGCACTGCGCGGCGAATTGCCGCATCGTCAGTTCGGCGATGAGGTGCGGCTGGAAGTTAGCGCCAACTGCTCGCCGCAGATCAGCGAGTACCTGAAATCCCAATTCCAGCTCGACGTGGAAGACGTTTATCGCGTGGATGGCCCGGTCAATCTGGTGCGCTTGATGAGTGTGCCTGATAGTGTAGACCGGCCCGACCTCAAGTTTCCCGCGTTTAAGGCGGGCGTGCCTGCGCGTGTCGAGCACGCACCGAGGATGATCGACGCCATACGCGAAGGCGATATTTTGCTGTATCACCCGTTTCAGTCATTCCAGCCGGTAATTACTTTTCTGCAGGAAGCTGCGCGCGATCCACAGGTCGTCGCCATCAAGCAGACGGTGTATCGTACCGGTGCGGAATCGGAGCTGATGGAGATATTGATTGCCGCAGCGCGCAGCGGCAAGGAAGTCACGGTGATTCTGGAACTGATGGCACGCTTTGACGAAGAAGCCAATATCAATTGGGCGCAACGCCTTGAGGACGTCGGCGCGCATGTGGTGTATGGCGTGGTCGGGCATAAGACGCACGCCAAGATGCTGATGGTGGTGCGGCGGGAGGCGGATGGGCCAGCAAGCCGTCTCCGCCGTTACGTGCATTTGTCCACTGGCAACTACCACCCGCGCACGGCGAAGCTCTATACGGATATGGGATTGTTCACGTGCCACGAGGAGATCAGCGCGGATGTGAACGACATTTTCATGCAAATAACCGGCCTTGGTCGCGCGACAAAGCTTCAGCACTTGTGGGTGGCGCCGTTTACGCTGCACAAAAATATACTGCGCGCCATTCACAACGAAACCGCGCACGCCGAAGCCGGGCGCGGCGGACGTATCATCGCCAAGATGAATGCGCTGGTGGAGCCGGAAGTGATAGCCGCGTTATACGCGGCGTCCAAAGCGGGCGTGCAAATCGATCTTATCGTGCGCGGGGTGTGCGCACTGCGGCCCGGCGTGGCGGGCGCGTCGGAGAATATCCGTGTGCGCTCCATCATCGGGCGCTTTCTCGAACATTCGCGGGTGTTTTATTTCCACAACGGCGGGGAAGAAAATATCTATTTGTCGAGTGCCGACTGGATGGGGCGAAATTTTTTCGGGCGAGTGGAAATCTGCTTCCCGGTGCTGGACGCTGCGCTTAAACGAAGAATTATCGACGAAGGACTGATGTCGTATCTCGACGATAAAGCGCCCGCGTGGTGCATGGACGAGCACGGCCAGTACCGCTTATCGCCCGACAAGGGCAAAGTCAGCGGCGCGCAACAGGTTTTGCTCGAACGGCTCGCGCAGCCCGCAGCATAGCAAGCCGACGTTCAGACCGTACAACAGGCCGGCGCAGCGGGCATATGCGCCAAGCTGCTAAACTGCCGGTATGGATCTCATACTTTGGCGCCATGCAGAAGCTGTCGATGCGGTTGCGGGTCTTTCAGACGCCGAACGCGCCCTGACCACCAAGGGCGAGCGCGACGCCAGGCGCATGGCGGAATGGCTAAATAATAAACTCCCAGACGATGTGGTCATCCTGGTCAGCCCTGCACGGCGCACACAACAGACCGCCAACGCCTTGCGCCGCGAATTTGACACCATTACCGCGATCGGCACCGATGCCGAACCTGCCGACGTATTGAAAGCCGCGCGCTGGCCGCGTGCCTCGCAATCCGCACTGATCGTCGGTCATCAGCCGACCCTGGGGCGCGTGGCCTCGCTGCTGCTTACCGGCGCCGCCGGCGATTTAAGTTTGAAGAAAGGCGCCGTGTGGTGGATTACGGGGCGCGAACGCGGTGGTCGTTTGCAGCCGGTGCTGCGCGTGATGATGGCCCCCGATATGCTATAGAGGCAAAGGAGAAAAATTCATGTTTGAATCCGCCAATCTTGATCATCGCATCGGCAAGGAAGCGTTCCAGCGCGAAGCCGCAACATTGCGCGAAGCGTTGCTTAACGCCCAGTACGACATCAAGGAAAACGGCACATTTCCGGTCGTGATCCTCATCGCGGGCGTGGAAGGCGCGGGAAAAGGCGAGTCCGTAAACCTGCTGAACGAATGGATGGATCCACGGCACATTCGCACGCACGCATTTTCGGACCTTTCCGACGAAGAGCGCGAGCGCCCGCTGATGTGGCGCTATTGGCGCGCTTTGCCGCCCAAGGGTTCCATCGGTATTTTTTTCGGCGCATGGCATACACTGCCGATCGTCCTGCGGGTGCAGGGCGCTATTTCCAGACGCGAACTGGGCCAGTATGTCGGCGAGATTCAACGCCTGGAAAAAATGCTCGCCGACGAAGGCGTGTTGCTGGTGAAGTTCTGGTTTCATTTGTCGAAAGACCAGCAGAAGCAGCGCTTAAAGGCGCTGGAGAAC
>JBEBHE010000116.1:0-12443 GCA_040081205.1 Burkholderiales bacterium
GTTAACAACCCGTTAAAACTGGAACAAAAAACAACACGCTGCTTTTTGGCAAAGCATAGCCCAAATTTTCCCAAGCCACAGCGGCGCTCTGCTATAACGCTCCATCATCGACTTTCAGGAAACCCGCAACATGAGCATCATCAGCCCGTGGTACCAACTCGGCTACGTCATTCCGCATCTCTACACCGATCAGGACGCCTACCAGTTTTACCGCGTGGCACCCGAAGGCATGATGCTGGTGACCACGGGACTTAATCTTCGGGAATACAGCCTTGCCGCCGTCGAGGAAAATCTGCCAACGCTGTGGGATCGCTTCGACCTGCTGGCGAAGAAAAAAGTGGATCGTATTTCACTCTCCGGCGTGCCGGTGGCCTCCGCGCTCGGACGCAAGCGCATGCTGGAGATTCTTGCCGAAGCCGAAAAGCGCACCGGCCTGCCATGCGACACCGATCTTGAAGCGCACATCGCGACGCTCCATCACTTTGGCGCGAAAAAAATTGCATTGGCGACGCGCTGGCCGGAAGCGGTCAACAACCTGCTCACGCAGTACCTCGCCGCTGCCGGCATTGAAGTGCTGGCCTGCCGTTCGCGCGGACGTTCGCTTGATCAGAACAAGCACTCCATCGCCGGCGACGACCATGAACTCGCGCTGGAACTCGGCCGGCAAGTGCTGTTGGATGCGCCCGATGCGCAGGCCTTGCTGATGCCGGGTGGATTATGGTTCGCCATTCACGCGGTGCCGATGCTCGAAGCGGAGTTCGGCAAACCGGTGTTGCTTAATATTCTTTCAACGACGTGGGCGGCGTTGCATGCAGCGGGTTCGCGCATGCTGCACAAGCCTGATGCGAAGTGGGGGAAAGTGCTGGGGAGTTTGTAAACGCGCGAGGAAGATTCTTTTATTTCATCCGGCAGCAAGACGGGATATACCCTCTCGGTCGTTCCCGCGCAGGCGGGAATGACAGTGAAGGGTTACGTCACTTTGCCTTCGCTTCGAATTAACCGATTTACGAACGTAATGGACCCGTTACTCCACTTTCTCGAAATCAATCCGCTCGGTGACCGGTAATCCCTGCAGGTAACGCCGCAGGCAATCCAACCCCATTTCGACTGCGCCCAGACGCACCCAGTCGCGGCCACCGACGATGCGGCTGCGGCGCGACGCCACGTCGCTGGCGGTTGCTATCGCCAGACACACGGTGCCCGCAAACTCGATGCGGTCGCCACCGTCATCCAGATCGATCAGCACCGCGAGCGCGTGTGTCGCGCCGGTGTGCGAGAGCGCCGCGCGCGCCACTGCTTCGGCAGCCTCTTTGGTAATCGCCGGGGGAATCTGCAGCAGGCTGACGGCGTTGCAGATTTCTTCAAGCTCGCGCGCGATTATGCCGCGCCGGATGCGTTTTTCAGCGCCCGGCAGATGCGCCACGCGCGCGGCGATCTGCCCCGCCGTGAATGACTCGACGATCGTCAGTGTGCCTTTGCATTTTTCCAGCTCAGCCAATATCACGCCTTCGAGCGTACGGTCGTCTTCAGCCAGAATAAAATTGCCATACCGTTTGCGCACTTCCGCTTCGACCGGCGCGAGTTTCGTTCGAATATCGTCCATGTCGGCGCCGCGCACCGTGAGCTTGGTTTCAAGCTGCGGGTAATGCGCTCTGAACCCCAGCTTCACGCTGCCATCGGGCGCGAGCGCTTCCACGCCCGCGAGCAAGGTGTCGGCGTGTGATTCGCCGATACCATACGAGTGAAAGCGCTTCAGGAAAACCGCCGTCTGCTTACCCGCTTTCGCCAGCAAACGCGGCACGATCTGATCTTCGAGCATGCGGCGCAGTTCACGCGGCACGCCGGGCGTGAAATAAAATCGCGCTTTGCCGATGGTCACCGCGAAGCCGCACGCCGTGCCCACCGGGTTATCCAGCACTTCCGCACCCGCTGGCAGCATGGCCTGCTTGATGTTGTTGGGCGGCATGACGCGGGCACGTTTGGTGAAATACGCTTCCATGCGCGCAAGCCATTCTTCATTGAGCGCGAGTTTGACGCCTGCCGCCTTCGCGGCAATTTCCTGCGACAGATCATCTACGGTCGGGCCCAGGCCGCCGTTGACGATCACCGCATCGGCGCGCTGGCCCGCCAGCGCGAACGCCGCGAGCAGGCTGTCGCGATCATCGCCCACGGTCGTTTCCTGCGTCACCGACAGGCCGAAATCCTCAAGCTTTTGGGTGATGTAGCTAAAGTTGGTATTGACGATTTTGCCGGTGAGTACTTCGTCGCCGGTACAGATAACTTCGATACGCATGGCAGTCCGATTCTTTTTTTGTAATGCAGATCAACGCAATTTGTAGCCGCACCCTCCGCAAAAAGCGTCGTCGCTGGTAATCGGACCACTGCATTTTGGGCAGAGGGTTGCTGCGGCAACCGCCACGGGTGCAACAGCAGCCGCTGCCGGCGCAACTGCTGGAGCGCTTTGTACCGGTGCGGCGGGTGGTGAGGCAATAGGTGCAGGAGCCGCAGGTGCAGAAGGTGCGGCCGGTGCTGGCGCGGCAGCACACGGTGGTGGCGGTGCCGCCGGCGGGGTCTGCGCGGTTTTTTCGCGCACCCGCTCCTGCGCTTCACGCGCCGTGCGCTGCAGGT
This sequence comes from Burkholderiales bacterium, assembly GCA_040081205.1. Taxonomy (GTDB): domain Bacteria; phylum Pseudomonadota; class Gammaproteobacteria; order Burkholderiales; family SG8-41; genus UBA5216. Next base: position 2,629 of record JBEBHE010000116.1, read on the forward strand.
GTTCCATTTGCGCCTTCACCGCATCCTCCAGGCCCGAGAAGTCGATGCCCTTGATCGCCTCGAGGTAAATCAGGCAGTAGCCCTGGATCATGATCAAAAACGGCACGATCAGCACCACGGCAACCACAATCGCAAAGCCGATGCCGCCGGCGATCATGTAACCACCGTCACCCGCGCGGCCCATCATGCGTCCCATGCCGCTGAATGCGCTCAAGCCGCCGCCGAGCTCCGGCAGAATGCCCGCCGACATGCTGCCGACGATGGCCGCCGCCGAGAACACCAGGCTCGCGATAATGCCAGCCACAAAGAAGCACAGCAGCATCAGCAATACCACCTGCACCACCACGGGAATCAATCGCTGGCGCGAAAGCGCCATGAGTTTTGACACCACCTGCATGATGTTGTCACCTGTCCACACCGACGGAAACGCCAACGGCGCCACTACAAAATACAGCGCGGCGAGAAACAAGGCGGTGGCAAACGTCGCGACCGGCACCACCACGGCGTACAGCACCGGGCCGAGAAAGGGTATCTTGCAGACAAACAAGATGATCGCAAGCACGATGGCAAACAACACAAACACTACAAACGTCAGCAGCATCACGGCGATCCATCGATGCGTAGACATCAGCGACACCGACAAAGCATCGGATATCGATAACGGCGGCGCGCCCTTGGCATCGTTCATCAACATGAAGCCTACCGCGCTGACGCCGTAGATAGCGACCAGATAGGCGAACAGCACGCCGATCACCGTGAGCGCAACGCTGCCGGTGCGGCTGACGGCGAACATCACCACGCCAAAAACCAGCGCCGTCGTTACCAGTACCAACGCCGTCATCACCACGGCACGCACATTTTTGACCGCCTGCAATGCGCCCAGCAGCGGCGCAATATTGGGCATGGATGCTGCCGGTGATTCAGCGCTCATAGGTATCTCCCTGGTTAAATTCGGTGGCAGCTAGCCGCGTTTTTGAAGCGCGTACACGGGTTAGTCCGTGCGCTGCTGATTGCGGCTGGCTTCCAGCTCGCGCAACTGCCGGCAAAAGGCTTCGTTTTGATGCTCCGGTTTGCGGCACTCGCGGCTTTCACACAAATCGCGGCTGACAAAATTAGTCCGGCTCGAACAGATTTCTTTTGCCGTGCGTGCCACGGCCTGCGCGACCACAGGAGGCGGCGCAGCACGCACCACCGGTGCAGGTGGCGCTGCCGTTGGGGGAGGCGGCGGCGCAGCCGCTGCGCGTTGCCGTTCTTCGGCCTGCCGGCGCTCGGCGTCCTGTTGCGCTCGTGCCTGCGTTTCGCGGCGGCGCGTTTCCTCGGCTCTGGCGCGGGCTTCGCGTTCAGCTTTTTCACGCGCGGCGCGCGCAGCATCGGGGTTGGGTTGTGCCGCAGGTGCAGGGGGCGCTACCACGGCCACGGGCGGCGCGGGCGCGGCCACCGGCGGTGCGGGCGTTACGGGTGCAGGCGCCGGTGGCGCCACTGCCGCAGCAGGTGGCGCCATCTCGACGGCCTTCGCTGGTGGCGGCACAGGGGCCGGTGACGCTGTATCTGCGGCAACGATTGCCGGCTGCGGCGCCGGCTGCGACTTTTGCTGATTCCACCACCACCATCCACCGGCGCCTACCCATCCTGCACCGAAAACACCAATCACGATCCAGCCCAGCGTGTTGCCGGAACGCGACGGCTGAATGTTCTTCAACGGGTCGTGCATCGGCGCGGCAGCCGGCGCAGGGCTCGGCGGTGCCGGCGTTTGCCGCGCCGCGGGTGCGGGTGCGGGTGCGGGTGCGGGTGCGGGTGCGGGTGCGGCGGGCGATACGGTCGCCGGTATAGGCACAGGCGCAGGTGCCGGAGCGGGCTGCGCTATTGCTGCCGTCATCGCTTTACCGCAGCCCGCGCAGAATTTCGCGCCGATGCGATTGCCATGTCCGCATGCAGCGCAAGCAACGGTCGCATCGGCAGCAGCCGGAACAGCCGCGGGCACTTGCGACGGTACAGCGGCTAACGGTGTGCCGCAGCCCTTGCAAAACCGCACATCGTCGGTGTTAACGGTGGAACAGACGGTGCAATGCTTGGCCATGTTTCCTCTCAATCCCGCGCCCGATGGGCGGCAGTTGACGCACTACACAGCAGTTCACCACGCAGAGGCGAAGTGAACAGAATGAACAAAACGAATGAATTGAACGGTATCGTACATCCCCGCACCACGCAATTACATCGGCATTTTTACGCGCGGTTACCGCCGACGCCGTTTAGCTGAACAGCGCGCCGAGCAGGCTGCCGATGCCGTCGGTGACCAGATCAACCACGCCCTCGCCCGCGGAGGACGCCATGTCGCTTGCGACTTCACTTGCCACATCACCCGCCACATCCAGCGCGCCGTCGCTCACGGATTCGATGGCGCTGCTGCCGATGCCCGACGCGACGTCCATCACGCCGGATGATGCCACATCGCCCAACACGCTCGCGAATTCATTGGTCAACCCGCTTGCCGCGTCGCCTGCGCCGCTGGACACCGTGCCGAACAAGGCATCGGTTGCGCTGGGCAGCGCGCCGCTCACGCCTTCGGCCGCGCCTGACGCCAATGACGACAATGCGCCGCTGGATACCGCAGCGCCCGCATTCGACAATGCGTCCGCGCCGAACAGCGCCGACGTCGCGTCGGGCAATTCCGTGAACGCCGTACCACCGCCGCCGCCAAGCGCCGCGCCTGAGGTTCCCGCAGCAGCGCCCACAGGCACGGCGCGGCCCGCGCCCGACACACCGCGCATCGCAGCACGGCCCAGCGCAAACAGAATGTCCGTGCCCAGGTCGGCACGATCATAGGCACTCCATTGATCACCGGCGCTACGGCCCGTGTTGCGGCGATCACCCGCACCGGCCGCGGGTTGGCGTTGCCGCTCCAGCAAATAATGATCGATCGCTTTTTTCGCCGCCTCGCGATCGAATACCGACACCGGCGCGCGGCAATATTCACACGCATCCACCTTGCCGATATTAATTGCCGCGCCGCAACCGGAGCAGCGAATCTGCTCGACCTTGGCGGCAAGCTTGGCGCGCTCGGCTTTGGTTAACTCGCGTACAAATTGCTTTTCCGCAAGGAAGTTGTAAAACGTCGTCAGGCGTCCGTGCCCTTTGCGGCACGCCTGATAGGCGAATCGCGTGCCCTTCACCTGGTCGTTAGTGAGCTGCATGCCTTCGCCGCACGTGACGCAACGCAAGCCTTCGCTGAATTTTGCAGCCGCACTCGTCGCCGTGCCGCCGCGCTGATGGATCAACTGAAACAGCGCTACCGTACCGTCGGGCGATAGCGCCATGCTCTCGAATTGATCGAACCAGATCGCGTTGCAATCCATGCACACATCGATCTCTACTTTGGCATCGTAATGGCCCGGCAATACGTAGGCCGTCATTTTCGAGCTGCAATTGGTGCAATGTTTGCCCGACGGTTTGCCTTCCAGCGGCGGGAATTGAGAGGCGGACATGGGTTGAGTCGTATTATCGTAACTACATGTTTTTATTTAGTATTTTCAGAATGGTATTTGCCGATCAATTCGACTTCATTCCTGGAGCCGAGTATCACGCCCTGACGCTGATGCAGCTTGGTGGGCTGCACATCCATGATGCGCTGTGTGCCGTTGATCGCAGCACCACCGGCTTGTTCGACGATGAACGCCATCGGGTTCGCTTCGTACAACAAGCGCAGCCGGCCTTCGGGGTATTTCGCATCCGCCGGATACATGAACACGCCGCCGCGCGACAGAATGCGATACACATCCGCCACCATCGACGCTACCCAACGCATGTTGAAATCTTTTCCGCGCAGGCCGGTTTTGCCGGCAAGGCATTCATCGATGTAACGCTTCACCGGCGGTGTCCAGTTGCGCATGTTCGACATGTTGATGGCGAACTCCTGGGTGTCTTCGGGAATTTCGATCTTCGGCTGCGTCATCACCCAACTGCCCAGATCGCGGTCGAGCGTAAAACCCGCAACACCGTTGCCCACGGTGAGCACGAGCATGGTGGACGGGCCATAGACCGCGAATCCCGCAGCGACTTGTTTCGCGCCCGGTTGCAGAAACGCTTTTTCGTCGGGATCCGTGACGCCTTCGGGACAACGCAGCACCGAAAAAATAGTCCCCACCGACACATTCACATCAATGTTCGACGAGCCGTCCAGCGGATCGTACGTCAGCAGAAACTCACCCTTGGGAAAACGATGGGGAATCTGCTGCGGTTCGTCCATTTCTTCCGAGGCCAGCGCAGCCAGGTAACCGCCCCACTCGTTGGCTTCAAGCAGCACTTCATTCGCGATCACGTCGAGTTTTTTCTGCGCCTCGCCCTGCACGTTGTCGGTGCCCGCGCCGCCGAGCACGCCAGCCAGCGCGCCCTTGCTGATGGCGTTGCTGATCGACTTGCAGGCGCGCGCGACGACTTCGATCAACAATCGAAGCTCGGCGGAAACCACGCCTTTGGAACGCTGTTGCTCGACCAGATATTGTGTGAGTGTGACGCGGCGCATGGTGCCCCCTGACTATAGAATGGCGAATTATCCGTTTTCTTTGCGTGTGTTGCACCCCCGATTTGCAACGTAATTCCAAGCCCATGAAAAAACTCGTATTACTCGGCGGCGGCCATGCCCATGTGGAAGTGCTGCGCCAGTTTGGGCTGCGCCCGATGGCCGACGTGGAAATCACGCTGGTCAGTCCGGATCGCTACACGCCGTATTCGGGCATGCTGCCGGGGCTGGTGGCGGGGCACTACGATTTTGACGATGCGCACATTGATCTGGAGCCACTCGCGCGATTTGCCGGCGCACGTTTTTTGCAGACGAGTGCGACCGCGATAGCCCCGGCACAACGCAACGTTACGCTGGCCGATGGCTCGGCACTCGACTACGGCGCGGTGTCAATCGATGTCGGCTCCACACCGCCGGCGCAGGGCATCGCGGGCGCCGGCGAACACGCCATGCCGGTGAAGCCGGTGAAGGATTTTCTTGTGGCATGGGAAGCGCTGATTGCGCGCGTGCGCGATGGCAGCGTGCGTTCACTAGCGATGGTCGGTGGCGGCGCAGCGGGCGTTGAAGTGCTTCTGGCAATGTACTATCGTCTTGCGCAGCTAAACGGTTCGCACAACCTGCGTTATGTGCTGGTGACCGACACGCCACAATTGCTCGCGAACCATGCGCGCGGCGTGCGCGCAACACTCACGTGCCATCTCGCGCTAAAGCAGGTTGAAGTGCATTGCGCCACACGCATCGGGCGCCTCGAAGCAAACACGCTGATCACGGAAAGCGGTTCGCGCATCGCGGCTGACGCCATTTTTCTGGCTACCGGCGCATCTGCACCGCCGTGGCTGGCGGCGAGCGGACTCGCTTTAAACGGCAGGAAATTTATTAATATAAATAAATACTTACAATCAACCAATCACATCGAAGTATTCGCCGCCGGCGACTGCGCAACGATAACAAACGAGGTCTATCCAAAATCCGGCGTGTACGCGGTGCGCCAGGGCCCGCCGCTCGCCGAAAATCTGCGGCGCTTTCTGCTCGGTGAATCATTGATTGAATACACGCCGCAATCACGCACCCTCGCGCTGATCAGCACCGGCGATCCCCACGCCATCGCGTCATGGGGCGGACTGTCGTTTCACGGTCACTGGGTATGGCGCTGGAAAGATCGGATTGATCGCGCGTTTATGGCGAAGTATCGTAATCTGAAAAGGTGATTTTCTCTATTCGATGGTCACGCGCGCAAATTTGCGCTTGCCAACCTGCAACACGTAAACACCCTTCGCCAGTTTCAGCGCCTTGTCGCTGACTTTCTCGCCGTCGATTTTTACGCCACCCTGCTCAATCATGCGCTGTGCTTCAGTGGTGCTGGATGTTAACGACGCCTGCTTCAGCACTTGCACAATCGCCAATCCGTCCGGCGCGGACAGCGTGACTTCCGGCATATCGTCCGGAACGCCGCCTTGCTTGAAACGCGCCTCAAAATCGGCGAGTGCCGCATCCGCCGCCGCCTTGTTGTGAAAGCGCGCGACGATTTCCTGCGCGAATTTGACCTTCACGTCGCGCGGATTGCCGCCATTCGTAACTATTTGTTTTTGTTTATTTATTTCCGCGATCGACTGGAACGACAATAACTCGATGTAACGCCACATCAAGTCGTCGGACACGCTCATCAGCTTGCCAAAAATCTCGTTCGGCACATCGTTTATTCCAACGGTGTTGCCGAGCGATTTCGACATTTTGTTCACGCCATCGAGTCCCTCGAGCAGCGGCATGGTCAATATGCATTGCGGCGACTGGCCGTAATGTTTTTGCAATTCACGCCCCATCAGCAGATTGAATTTCTGGTCAGTGCCGCCGAGTTCGAGGTCGGCTTTCAACGCCACCGAGTCGTAACCCTGTACCAGCGGATACATAAATTCGTGGATTGCAATCGGCTGGTTACCCTTGTAGCGCTTTGAAAAATCATCGCGCTCGAGCATGCGCGCGACGGTGTGCGTGGAGGCAAGCTTGATCATGTCCGCCGCGTTCATTTTGTCCATCCACGTGGAATTGAACACGACTTCGGTTTTCGTCCGGTCGAGTATCTTGAAAACCTGGTCGGTGTAGGTCTGCGCGTTTTTTGCGACCTCCTCCCTTGTGAGCGGCGGACGCGTGGCGTTCTTGCCGGTCGGGTCGCCAATCATGCCGGTGAAATCGCCAATCAGGAACAAAACGTGATGTCCGAGGTCTTGTAACTGACGCAGTTTGTTGATGAGCACGGTATGGCCGATGTGCAGATCTGGCGCTGTGGGGTCAAAACCGGCTTTCACCCGGAGCGGAGCGCCACGTTTGAGTTTGTCAACGAGCTCCGCCTCAATCAGGAGTTCGTTACAGCCCCGGCGGATAACACCAAGATGCGTTTCTAACTGGCTTTCCATGTCCGGCAATAAGTCACAAAAGGTTTGTAAAAAGGTTCGTAAAGCGGCTTTTAGTCCACATTACGATAACTGTGGGTTGACCCAGTGGGCGGTACTGTTAAGCTCCGCGCTGAAAAAACGTAAATAAATCATGCCTCAAGCGCATATTATGATTGTAACGCAAAACCTGCTCCGGCCACTGGCTCGGCTGGTTCGAACGGCTGCCTTCCGCCGCGTGGCGCTGGCACTGGTGTTGCCGTTCGCGGGCGTGGTGACGGCATTCGGCATTGCGCCCGACACGATTACCGAGCGCGTCGAACAAAGCAGCGTGGTCGAGAATCTTGAGTTGTCGCCGGTGGTGGCAGTGGGCGCGGCACAAACGCAAACATACTGGCGCGAAGAACGCATTCAGCGCGGCGAAACACAAGCCACGCTGCTGTCGAGATTGGGTGTTGAAGACGACGCCGCGGTGAGCTACCTGCGTACCACGCGCGATGCGCGCTCGTTGTTTCAGTTAGTGCCAGGCCGCGCCGTCAGCGCAGAGACCACCACCGAAGGCCGCCTGATCACGCTGCGTTATCTCAATGGCAATACGCTGCTCACGGTAAAGCGCGATGGGGATGCCTTCAGCGCCACCGAGCAGAGTGCTGAACTTGAAACGCGCGTCATTTCCGCTGCGGGGGAAATACGCAGTTCGCTGTTCGCAGCTACCGACCGGCTCAACGTGCCGGATGCAATCACCCTGCAAATGGTCGAGGTTTTTTCCACCGACATCGATTTCCATAAAGACCTGCGCAAGAACGACAGTTTTTCGCTGGTGTATGAAATGCATTATGACCGCGGCGAACCAGTGCGTTCCGGCCGATTGCTGTCGGCGGAATTCGTGAATCAAGGCAAGACGCTTAATGTGGTGTGGTTCGCGGCGAAGGATGGCGATGGCTCTTACTACACGCTGGACGGCAAAAACATCCGTAAAGCGTTTTTGCGTTCGCCGCTGGAATTCTCGCGCATCACGTCGGGATTCACCGCAGCGCGTTATCACCCGATTCTGCAAGCCTGGCGCGCGCATACCGGCGTCGATTTCGCTGCGCCCATCGGCACGCGCATCAAGGCCACCGCCGACGGCGTGGTGGAGTTCGCCGGCGTTCAGGGGGGCTACGGCAATGTGGTCATTCTGCGACACCAAAGCAAATTCACCACGCTCTATGCGCACATGGCGGGCTTTGGATCAGGCATCCAAAAAGGCGCACGCGTGCAGCAAGGCGATATCATCGGCTCGGTCGGCATGACCGGGCTCACCACCGGCCCGCATGTGCATTATGAGTTTCGCGTTGACAATGTGCATCGCGATCCGCTGTCGGTCGCAGTGCCGGTCGCTTTCCCCATCGCACCAGAACAAAAACAGCAATTTCTGCAAGCTGCAGCACCCCATGCACGCACCATGGCGACGCTGCGCGGCGCGACACTCTCCACCTTCGAGTAGGCTCACGCGTGCCCGATACGTTCATCGGGTTGATGTCCGGCACCAGTCTTGACGGTATCGATGCCGTTATCGCGCGCTTTAATGCCGGCAGCGGCACATCAGAGCTGGTGCATAGTCACTATCAACCGTTTCAACCCTTGTTGCGCGACGCCCTGCTCGCCTTGAATGAGCCGGGCCACGACGAACTGCATCGCGCAGCACTCAGCGCCAATCAGCTTGCGCATGCTTACGCCGCCGCGATCCGCACGTTGCTGGCACAAGCAGGACTCGCTGCGCGCGACATCACAGCCATCGGCTGTCATGGCCAAACGGTGCGTCATCGGCCCGATGCCGGTTACACCACGCAACTCGTCAACGCCGCGTTGCTTGCTGAATTGACCGGGATCACCACCATCTGCGATTTTCGCAGTCGCGATATCGCCGCCGGCGGACAAGGCGCGCCGCTGGTGCCGGCGTTTCATTTGCACGCGTTTGGCTCGGCGACGGAACATCGTGCGGTGGTCAACATCGGCGGCATTGCCAATATCACCGATTTGCCGCCGGGCAGTGTCGCAGCTGGATTCGATTGCGGTCCCGGCAATGCGCTGATGGATGAATGGATATCGGCAAATCTTGGCCGCGCTTACGATGACAACGGCACGTGGGCCGCTTCGGGTGTTGTCATTCCCAAGCTGCTCAACCTGTTGCTGTCACATGAATTCTTCGCGCGCCAGCCGCCCAAAAGCACCGGACGTGACACGTTTAATCTGGCGTGGGTACGGCGCGCGCTGTCCGGTGATGAAGCTGCGGCCGACGTACAATCCACGCTGCTGGCACTGACTGCTGCCGGCATCGCCCAAGGCATTGAGAAAAATTGCGCCGGTGCGCAATCTATTTTTGTTTGTGGCGGCGGCGCGCACAACAGCGCACTGATGGCACGGCTTGCAACGTTGTTGCGAGGCAAACGCGTGTCGAACACCAGCGCTATCGGTGTGGACGCGGATTGGGTGGAAGCACTTGCTTTTGCGTGGCTCGCACGCCAAACGCTGCTGCGTAAGCCTGGCAACGTGCCCGGTGTCACCGGCGCACAAGGGTTTCGCGTGCTGGGCGCAATTTACCCGGCGTGACAGCAGCAGAGATACCCAATAAAAAAGCGGCGTGAGCCGCTTTTTTATTGGGTATCTCTCGCCTTATGCAGAAAACGACGAGCCGCAGCCGCAAGTTGAAGTGGCATTGGGATTCTTGATCACAAACTGCGCGCCTTCGACGTTTTCCTGGTAATCGATTTCCGCGCCCAACAAATATTGCAGGCTCATCGGATCAACCAGCAGCGTGACGCCCGCTTTTTTCAAAGACGTGTCGTCCTCACTGACGGATTCTTCGAACGTAAAACCGTACTGAAAACCGGAGCAGCCGCCGCCAGACACGAAGACCCGCAGCTTGAGAT
>JBEBHE010000117.1:0-12438 GCA_040081205.1 Burkholderiales bacterium
GTGCGCATGTCGAGGAGATTGACGAAGAAATCATTGGTCAATGTTTCGGGCCGCTGCGTGAAAACACCGTGTTTGGACTGGCCGACATTCGCATTCAGGGCGCGCAGGCCGCCGATCAGCACCGTCATCTCGGGCGCAGTTAGCGTGAGCAACTGTGCTTTATCGATCAACAGCTCAGCCGCCGATCCCTCAAGCCCCTTACGCGCATAGTTGCGAAATCCGTCAGCCATCGGTTCCAGGAAGGAGAACGATTCCACATCGGTCTGCTCCTGCGACGCATCCATGCGCCCCGGCGAGAAGGGAACCTTCACCTCATGGCCGGCTTTTTTCGCCGCCGCTTCCACGGCCGCACAGCCGCCCAACACGATCAGGTCAGCCAGCGAAACTTTCTTGCCGCCGGACTGAGCGCTGTTGAAGTCCTTCTGGAGAGCTTCCAGCTTTTGCAGGACCTTCGCCAGTTCAGCAGGCTGGTTCACTTCCCAGTCCTTCTGCGGTGCCAGGCGTACACGTGCGCCATTGGCACCACCGCGCTTGTCACCGCCACGGAAGGTCGAGGCCGACGCCCAAGCGGTCGTTACTAGCTGGGAGATGGATAAGCCCGAAGCAAGAAGCTTGGCCTTCAGGGCGGCAATGTCCTGCGCATCAATCAATGCATGATTGACTGCGGGAATGGGGTCTTGCCAGATGAGCACTTCCGCGGGCACTTCCGCGCCGAGATAGCGCGGGCGCGGGCCCATGTCGCGGTGCGTGAGCTTGAACCAGGCCCGGGCAAACGCGTCAGCGAACTGATCCGGATTCTCCAAGAAGCGCCGCGAAATCTTTTCGTAAGCGGGGTCGAAGCGCAGGGAGAGGTCCGTGGTCAGCATGGAAGGCGCAATGCGCTTTGATGGGTCGTGGGCATGCGGCACGGTACCGGCGCCCATGCCATGCTTCGGTGTCCACTGGTGTGCACCCGCCGGGCTCTTGGTCAGTTCCCATTCGTAACCGAACAGGTTCCAGAAGAAGTTGTTGCTCCACTTCGTCGGCGTGGTGGTCCAGGTGACTTCCAGGCCGCTGCTGATCGTGTCACCACCTTTGCCGGTGCCAAAGTCACTGTCCCATCCGAAACCCTGCGCTTCAATGGGGGCACCCTCGGGTTCGGATGTTTTGTGCGACTCGGGAGCGGCGCCATGGGTCTTGCCGAAGGTGTGACCGCCGGCGATCAGCGCCACCGTCTCTTCATCGTCCATCGCCATGCGCGCAAAGGTTTCGCGGATATCCCGCGCCGCAGCGAGCGGATCCGGGTTGCCGTTCGGGCCTTCCGGATTCACGTAGATCAGGCCCATCTGCACCGCACCGAGGGGATTCTCCAGTTGACGGTCGCCGCTGTAGCGTTTGTCTTCCAGCCACTTGCCTTCAGAACCCCAGTAAATGTCTTCTTCTGGTTCCCAGATATCCTCGCGGCCGCCGGCAAAACCGAAGGTTTTGAATCCCATCGACTCCAACGCGACGTTGCCGGTGAGGATCATCAGGTCGGCCCATGAAATTTTGCGACCATACTTTTGCTTGATCGGCCAGAGCAGACGGCGCGCCTTGTCGAGGTTGACGTTGTCGGGCCAACTGTTGAGGGGCGCGAAACGCTGGCTGCCATTGCCGCCGCCGCCGCGGCCGTCAGCAACGCGGTAGGTGCCGGCGCTATGCCATGCCATGCGAATGAAAAACGGCCCATAGTGGCCAAAGTCTGCCGGCCACCAGTCCTGCGAGCTGGTCATCAGCGCGTGAAGGTCTTTTTTCAGGGCCTTCAGGTCGAGGCTTTTGAATTCTTCAGCGTAGTTGAACGCCTCGCCCATGGGGTCGGACTTGGAGGAATGCTGATTCAGGATGCCCAGCTTCAGTTGATTGGGCCACCAGTCTGCATTCGCGGGGGCTCCTCGTACTACGGCATTTTTGCTGACGCCACCCGTGAACGGACACTTTGCTTCGTTTGACATGGCTTTCTCCTTTGGTCGTTTGTAATTTACTAGCCGAGATTGAATCACTACGTAAGGGATTCGTTTTTCAGGGCACGATCACTGCATCAAGACCGTGCCTGTTCCAGGGGAAATTATGGGGCTTGAGATATGGCAAGTCTGTGCGGAAACACTCGCACTATGCCGCCAGCAACACCATCTCGAAATCTTCCTTCTCGATGCCGCATTCCGGGCACGCCCAATCCGCCGGCACATCTTCCCAGCGCGTGCCGGTTGCGATGCCGTGTTCCGGATCACCGGCCGCTTCGTCATACACATAACCGCACACGATACATTCCCATTTGTTCATTTGAGTCTCCTTGTTATAGATCAATCAAGCGTTAACTTTGGCGAGCGTTGCCTTGTAGTGATTGGCGTGGCGCTCTTCGACCTTGGCCAGTGCGGCAAAGCGTTTGGCGGCTTTGGTAAGCGTTTGCTGGAAGCGTGATGCATGCTCTTTCGACTCCTCGATTTGCTCGTCGAGTTCCTTCACTGCGGCCGTGTTGCCTTCCTGTTCGGCGAGATGACGGAAGTTCGGATACATCTCGGTGTATTCGTAGGTCTCGCCGGCAATCGCCATTTCCAGCGCCTTGGCGGGCGTGAGTTGGTCGACCGGATAGAGCAGGTCGAGATGGCCGAAGGCGTGCTGCACTTCCTGATCGGCGGTGTCTTCAAACACTTTCGCGGTGGCTTCGTCGCCGTGCGCGCGGGCGATTTTCGCGAAGTAAAGGTACTTGATATGTGCCATCGATTCGCCGGCAAAGGCCGATTCAATGTTCTTGATGGTGATGGATTCGGGTTTCATATGCGTCTCCTTGAGGGTTAAGGGTTGCGTGTTCTTTCACGCTTGAGACGCATTTTGATGAAATCAGGTAAATCAATCCAATTGATTGTTAAGATGATTGTGATAGTAAATAACTATTACAATAGGCGACCAATTAATATGTTAAGTATTTGTTTTTAAGGTATATTTATTGATTCTGAATCAATGCTCAACCGGCTTGGCCTGCGGCAGCAGGGTCACGCCCGGCAGTTTGCACGCCAACAGCGCCTCGTGCACGGCTTGCGCCGCGCGGGCGCGCGGAAAGCTTTTGCGCCACGCCAGCGCGATGCGCCGTGTAGGTTCGGGCGCGATGAAATTTTTTGTCGCGGTGAGTTTGGTATCTGCGGTACGCGATTCGGCGGCAGTGGATGGCAGCACGGTAATACCCACGCCGGATGCGACCATCTGGCGTATGGTTTCGAGCGAACTGCCTTCAAGGCTTTGCTGCAAGCCCGCGTTGACTGACCGCTTCGCGCCCGCGCAGGTTTGCATCACCTGATCTCGAAAACAGTTGCCGCTGGAAAGCAGCAGCAGCGTCTCGCTGCACAAGTCCGCCGTGGCGATGCGCGGTTTCTTGGCCCATGCGTGACCGGCGGGCATCACCACGCGAAACGGCTCGTCGTACACCGCTTGCGTGACGATGCCGGGCTGATTAAACGGTTCCGACAGCAGGATCAAATCAATGTCGCCGTTCTTCAGCATCTCGCCGAGCTTCGCGGTGTAGTTTTCCTGTATTAGCAGCAGCATCTTCGGCGCGCGCTTCATGAGCAGTGGTATCAGTTGCGGCGTTACATATGGCCCGACGGTATAGATCGCGCCAAAGCGCAGCGGCCCCGCCAGCTCATCCTTGCCGGCGGCGGCGATGTGTTTGATGGCGGAAGCTTCTTCGAGTACGCGCTGTGCTTGTTCGATGACGCAGTTGCCGACATCCGTGACGCGCACTTCGTTTGCGCTGCGCTCGAACAGCGCCACGCCGAGTTCGTCTTCCAGCTTTTTGATCGCCACCGACAATGTGGGTTGACTAACAAAGCATTTTTCCGCCGCGCGGCCAAAATGCTTTTCGCGTGCGACGGCGACGATATAGCGCAGTTCGGTTAGCGTCATGATTGTTTAGCGGCCACCGGGAATGGCCCAGGCCTCTTCCTTTGACACGCCTGGCGGCGGGGTGAACAGGATTTGCGCGGTACCTGCGACTTTTTCACGACCGCCCCAGAATTCAACCCATTTGCGTTGGTCGGCTTTTGCGCGCGCATTGACGGCTTCCGGGTCGCAGATAGCGCGTAGTTTCTTTTCCAGCGCTTGCACGGTGGCGGGTTGTGAAACCGCCAGATCGCGTAACTCATTCGGATCGTTTTCGAGATCGAAGAGTTGCGGCGGCATGCCCACGTGATAGATCAGTTTCATCGCGTCCTCGCGCAGCACATACGCGGCTGCCCTGGAGCCTTGCGCGTGGTATTCGGCGAAACCTATGCGCGTTGAGTCGTTGCCTGTAATGGCAGGCCACAGAGATACGCTAGATAAATCACTATCCGCATCGGCAAGTGCGGCGCCAGCACCTTCAATCAGCGTTGGGAATAAATCTACATGCGAAACGATTTGTTTCGACACTTTGCCGCGCGGCACACCCGGCCCCGACAGCAACAATGGCACGCCGATACCGCCTTCGTACAGGTTTTTTTTGCCGAACAGGCCTTGTGCACCGAACAGCTCGCCGTGATCGCTGGTGTAAGCGATGCGCGTATCGGCGAGCAGGCCCATAGTTTCGACGGCCTTCATGACCTCACCAATTTGTTCATCCATATGCGTGATCAGGCCGAAGTATCCCGCCGCGATGCGGCGCAGTGCCGCTTCGTCCGTCATGTCCAGCATGCCGTCCATGTGGCGCAGGTACTGTGTGGCGGGATGTTCGCTACGCTCGCCGGGTCTGAATCCTGCGGGCAATGGCATGTCTTTTTCGGGATACAAATCGTAGAGCCGCTTGGGCACGGTGAACGGGGGGTGCGGACTGATGTAGGACACGTACAGCACCCACGGTTTGCCGTTGGCACGTCCATGGCGTTTAAGCCAATCGATGGATTTTGCCGTGATGCGCCGGTCGTATTCCTGATAATGCGTTTCGCCCACGCCGGAGCGCGTCATGTAAAGTTTCCAGAAGCTGCCATCGTCCTTGGGTGGTTCGGCATCGTAGCCGCGCAGCAGATTCTTGATTGCGCCCTTGCCGTCGTGCAAATGCATAGGCTCGATTTCTTCGGTGAAACCGTTGTCGTCGTTGCTCGACCGGTAGTGCAGTTTGCCGACCGCGACAACGGCGTGGCCTTGCTCGCGCAGCCGGTGATGCCAGCTCGGCACGCTGCCATCGTAGGCAATGGCGTTATCCCAGAATCCGGTCTGGTGCGGATAACGTCCGGTAGCGATGGCGGCGCGCGCGGGGCAGCACAGCGCGCTGGTGCTGTAGGAGTTTTCAAAGCGCACGCCGGATGCGGCGATGCGATCGATGTTGGGGGTTTTGACGTAAGCGTGCCCGTAACAGCCGGTGACCGCGCGATTGTGGTTATCCGACTGGAAGAAAATCAGATTGGCGGGTTGGGTCATGGCTGTTACTCCAGAACGATACCGGCTTTTTTGCCGAGATTGCCGATGCGTGTGCGTTCAGCCTTCATCAGTGCCGCGAATTCCGCGGGCGATTCGGGTTGTGCGGTGGCGCCCTGCTTGGCGAGCAGTTCGCGCACATCGGGTGCGCGCAATGCCTTGATGATTTCGGTGTGCAGAAAATCGAGTATCGCTTTCGGTGTTTTCGCCGGCGCGACCACGCCCCACCACTGAGTGATTTCATAACCGGGCACGGTATCGGCGAACACCGGCAGATCCGGCAGCAGTGGATCGCGTTTTGCGCCGGTGGTGGCGAGTACTTTGATGCGGCCGCCCTTGGCATGAGGTATGGCGACCAGTGGTGAAGTGATCAGGTATTGCAGTTGTCCGCCGATGACGTCCGTCAGTGCCTGTGCTGCGCCTTTGTACGGCACATGATTGGTTTTGACGCCTGCGAGCACATCAAACATGGCGCCTGCGATGTGCGCGGGTGATCCGTTGCCGGCCGAACCGTAGTTAAGCTGACCTGGTTTCGACCGGGCAAGTTTTACCAGATCGGCGGCGGTTTCCACACCCAGCCCGGCATTCACCGTGACGACATTGGCGACAGACGCCATGCGCGACAGCGGCGCGAAATCACGGTCGGGGTCGTAGCTCAATTTGGTTTTCAGCGCGGGCAAGCCGGAAAACAGCGAACTGGTGGCGGCGACCAGCGTGTAGCCGTCGGGCGCAGCCGTCTTTGCGATATCGATGGCAATCAATCCTGTTGCGCCTGCACGCGGATCAACCACTACTTGTTGATTCAGTTGCTGCGACAGTTTGTTGGCAAGCACGCGCGCGAGAATATCTTGCGAACTGCCCGCTGCGCCGGGGACGAGAAATCGTATCGGGCGTGAGGGGTAAGGCTGAGCCTGTGCCGTAGTAGCCGCCAACAAGAGCGCAGCAACGTTGCACAAAAAACCATGTAAAAAGATGCGTGTGATTTTCATCAATGATAAGCGGCTTTGACGCCGGGTGGCGGTGAGTAGCGAAACGTTCCCTTACCCAGTATGGCGTCTTTGCCGCCATGTTTTTCGATCAGCGTGGTTTGATCGGATTTGGCGTTGCGGTCGGCGGCATCGGGATTGACTACTTTGCGCAGCGCTGCTTCGCACTCGGCAATCACGCCAGCGTAATTGGCATTGCGGCCCAGATCGCTGCGCTCATGCGGATCAGCTTGCAGATCAAACAACATGGGCGGCAGGCCGACGTAATGCACGTACTTGTATTGGCCGTGGCGAATCATGGATGAACCCGTGATCGATGCCGCCGCGTGGTATTCAGACAAAATGGTGCGCAGGGGCGCTTTGCCATTGGCGATGTCGATCAGCGAGGCGCCCGGCAACGTGGCGTCCACAGCATCCAATTTTGCTCCGACGCTTTGCACATAGGTGGGGAAAGCATCCGCCAGTGTCACGGGCGTGTCGCAAACTTTGCCGCTTGGAATATCGGGGCCGGCGGCGATCATCGGGATACCGGCAGATTCTTCGTACATCGTCGACTTTCCCCACATACCGCGGGTGCCGAGATTGTCGCCATGATCGGAGGTATAGACGATGCGTGTGTTATCGAGCATACCGAGTGTTTCGAGTGCGTGGAGAATTTTGCCGACGTTGTTGTCCATGAAGGTGGTGAGTCCGAAGTAGGCCGCAATCGCGCGCCGCACCATCGGTTCATCAAAGGCGTCGTCGTAACACATGCTTTTGCGCATGGCATCAGTGAACGGATGGCGCGGCCGCTGATCCTGCGCATACATGTCGGGGAAAGGCACCTGGTCGACAGGATACAGATCGTAGAATTCCTGCGGCGCGATCAGCGGAAAGTGCGGCGCGACGAAGCCCACATACATGGCCCACGGTTTGTCACGATACTTCGGCGCTTCATGGGTTAACCATTTCACGGTTTCGGCAGCGATAGCGCGGTCGTAACGCGTGTAATCCGATTCACCCGGGCCGGCTTCCGGACCGAGATTGGCGGCCCCCTTGCGGCGCGGCAGTTCATCGCGGATCAAGCCGAGCAGATCGCCGACACCGTTGACGATGTGCATGGGCATAATCTCTTCATCAAAACCATTGCGTTTCACATCATCGCCGCTGGCGTAATGTAGTTTGCCGATGGACGTGACATGGTGGCCTTGCGCCATCAGGCGATGGCCCCACGACGGCATTTTTCCGTCGTAAGCGATGGCATTGTCCCAGCAACGATGCTCATGCACATAACGTCCGGTGGCGAACGACGCGCGCGCCGGCACGCAGATGGGGCAGTTGGTATAGGCGTTGGCGAAGCGCGTGCCGCGCGCGGCCAGCGCATCGAGATTCGGCGTCTTGATCATCGGATGGCCATTGCAACCGAGCACGCGCTTGTTGTGTTCGTCGGAGAGGATGAAGATGATATTGGTGGGTTTCATGTTTGTTTATCCAATTTTCGTTTGCGTCACATACCAACACCGTCATTCCCGCGAAGGCGGGAATCTATAACACAATGCCATATGGCACATCGTATGGTTTCCCGCCTTCGTGGGAACCACGGTGGTACATCGTAACTATTTGTTTTTATTTATATTTCTTCGCCCACAAATCGGAGATGCCCACGCCCTTGTCGATATCTGCTTTGCGTTTGGTATCACCCGCATCAATCTTCTGCGATAGCGCCAGCACCACCGCGATTTTGTCTTGCGGAATAATCGCAATGCCCGCTTCGTCGGCGCAAACGAGATCGCCTGGTTTACACGGCACGCTGCGTATTTCCACCGTGCCATTGACTTCAACGGTTTGCATGCGCCACTTGCCGGTGATTGGCGTGAATCCGCGGCACCACACCGGCCAATCCATTTCGCGATAACCGTCCGGGTCGCGCACCGTGGCATCGACAATCGCACCGATGAAGCCCTGCCGTTTTGCGATGGATGCTGATTGCCCGCCCATGTTGGAGCAACCCATCACGCCCTGTATTACCAGTACATCGCCGGGCTCGGCCAGATTGTGCGCCTCGGTTTCACCCTGGGTGTTGATTTTTTCCTGTGCGGCTTTGTGGATTTGCACATCGCGCGCGATGTTGCGCAGGGTCATTGCCGGGCCCACGATACGTTTGGTGAAATACACCGGTGGCAATTGGTATGCGGGAATAACGGCAACGATGCCGAGTTCGTCGCAGGCGTCGGAGAGCGTGCCGGTCAGATCGATGAGCGCCATGAACGCATCGATGACCGCTTTGGATGGACGCGGAATATCGAGCATTCGGATTGATTCGCGCGGCATGCGTCCGAGCGTTGTTTTGGACATTACAGACTCCAGTCAAGGGAAAACCAGGGGAAAGGGAAAACGTTGATTCTAGGGAGGCTACCCTTATTGCGTCAATGCAGGCAATCGGCTATCGTGCGGGCTCATTTTTTTTCGAGGTAAAGTGCCATGGCATCTCCCAAACGCGGCATGCGCAAAGGCCTGACGGCTTACGGCGACGAAGAATTCTCCCTGTTTCTGCGCAAAGCATTCGTCAAGGCCATGGGCTACACCGACGATGCGCTGGACCGGCCCATCGTCGGTATTACCAATACCTTCAGCGGTTTTAACGCCTGCCATCGCAACGTGCCGGAACTGATCGAGGCGGTGAAGCGCGGAGTGATGCTTGCTGGCGGACTGCCGGTAGAGTTTCCGACGATCACGCTGCATGAGTCGTTCGCATACCCAACCAGCATGTATCTGCGTAACCTGATGTCGATCGACACCGAAGAGATGATCAAAGGCCAGCCGGTGGATTCGGTGGTGCTGATCGGTGGATGCGACAAAACCGTGCCGGCGTTGTTGATGGGTGCTGCCAGCGCCAATGTGCCGGCGATCATGCTGGTGACGGGGCCGATGATCACCGGCGATCACAAAGGTGAAAGACTCGGTGCATGCACTGATTGCCGGCGTTTCTGGGGCAAGTATCGCGCGGGCGAAATTTCCGAGCAGGAAATCGGAGAGATCAACAACAAGCTCGCGCCATCGGCGGGCACCTGCATGGTGATGGGCACGGCGAGCACCATGGCGTTGTGTACCGAAGCGATGGGTATGATGCTGCCGGGCGGCGCCTGCACACCGGCGGTGATGGCTGACCGGCTGCGTCACGCCGAAGCCAGCGGCGCGCGCGCGGTGGCGATGGCGAAAGAAAAACTCACACCCGATAAAATCATGACACCCGAAGCGTTTGAAAACGCGCTCACGGTATTGCTGGCGGTGGGGGGCTCGACCAATGCGATTGTGCATCTCACGGCGATGGCGGGGCGGCTCGGCATCAAGATCGATCTCGATGCTTTCGACAAAATGGGTCGTGAGACGCCGGTGTTGGTGGATTTGAAACCGACGGGCCAGCACTACATGGAGGATCTTGAGAAAGCTGGCGGCCTGGTGGTGATCTTGCGCGAGATTCGTAAACTGCTGAACCTCGATGCGTTAACGGTTACCGGCGATACGCTCGGCGAAAATATCAAGGCGGCGGCACCCGCGTGGAAGCAGGACGTGGTGCGTCCTTTCAACGATCCGATCTTCAAGGGCGGCAGCATTGCCGTGTTGCGCGGCAATCTCGCGCCCGAAGGTGCGATCATCAAGCAGGCGGCGGCAAGTCCGAAGCTGATGCAGCACACGGGGCGCGCGGTGGTGTTCGAGTCGCTGGAAGACTTGGCGAATCGCATTGATGATCCCAAGCTCGATGTGAAAGAAGATGACATTCTGGTGATGCAGAATGCCGGCCCGAAAGGCGCGCCGGGCATGCCGGAGGCAGGCTACATTCCCATTCCGAAAAAGCTCGCGCAAAAAGGCCTGAAAGACATGATCCGTATTTCCGATGCGCGCATGAGCGGCACCGCGTTCGGCGCGATTGTGTTGCACGTGACGCCCGAATCGGCGCTGGGCGGGCCGCTGGCACTGGTAAAAACCGGCGACAAAATCAAGCTCGACGTACCGGCGCGCAAGATCGAACTGCTGGTATCCGACGAAGAACTCGACGCGCGGCGCAAAGCGTGGAAAAAACCGCGTGCGCGCAAGGAGGACGGGCGCGGTTATCGCAAGCTCTTTATGGAAACGGTGACGCAGGCCGATCAAGGGTGCGACTTCGATTTTCTGGTCCCCGAGATTACCACCAGCGTTCCGCGGTAATTATTTTGTCACCATGCGCGTTTATGAGTAGCACGCAGTGATGTTTCTTGGTTTTATTTTTCATGTTCCTTCAGGTAATCATGTCCCGTTCAAAAAAAATTAGAAAGCGGCGCTTTGTTGTGCGCAAATCCGGCATACACGGGCGCGGTGTGTTCGCGCTCACGGATATATCCAAAGGCACAAGGCTGATCGAATATACCGGTGAACGCATGTCGCATAAAGAGGCCGATGACCGCTATGGCGATTTGCATGATGGCAGCTCGCATACGATGTTGTTTGCCGCGACGGACGAGGTGGTGATTGACGCCACGCACCGTGGCAGTTCGGCGCGTTGGATTAATCATTCATGCGCGCCCAATTGCGAAGCGCTCGAGGATGGTGGACGCGTGTTCATTGAAACCTGCCGAAACATCAGGGCAGGCGAGGAACTTGCCTACGATTATGGCTTGATCGTCGAGGAGCGGCACACCGCTAAATTGAAGCGCGAGCACGCTTGCTGCTGCGGCGCGCGGCGCTGCCGCGGCACCCTGCTGGGCAAGAAGCGTTAGGCGTCAGGGCCGATGCACCGATTCCCGGTGCGTTTAGCGAGAGCGTGCCAGCTGGTGTAGTCTATGGCCGTCAGCCATGGTTACGTTACAAACGACAATCCGCAACAATATCGGGGACCTGGAAAGCGTGCGCGATCTGGTTTCCAAGCTCGAGTGCGCGTGCGCGCTGCCAGAGAAGACGGTGTTCGATATTAACGTCGTGCTCGACGAATTGCTTAGTAATATCATCCATTACGGCTATGCCGATGACCTGCCCCATGAGATAGGCGTCACGCTGTCGGTGCGCAATGCCGTCGTTGAAATCAGCATCAAGGACGATGGCAAAGCGTTTGATCCGCTGACGGCGCCCGAGCCCGACCTTACGTTGTCGCTGGCCGAGCGGCCGATCGGCGGGTTGGGCTTGCACTTCGTTCGGCAGTTGATGGATGATGTGGAATACAAACGCGAGGATAATTTTAACTATTTGTTGTTAAAGAAAAATATTGCATAAAATATCAAGGATGGCTTATGGAACTTCAGGAAATTGCAGCAGGGCGCGTTACGGTGCTTGCGGTCACGGGGCGCATCGACAGCAGTAATGCGATGGATCTCAGCAATCGCCTGCGAACGTTGTACGCGTCCTCGGGCCGGCTGTTGTTGCTGGATCTTCAGGGCGTCGATTACATTACCAGCGCGGGTTTTCGCACGCTGTTGATCGGACGGCGGCATGCGTCTAGCAGTAGCGGCGTGTTTGCGCTGTGCAATTTATCCGCCAAAGTGCGCGATCTTTTCGACATGGGCGGCTTTATCAGTAATTTCTCCATCCATGCTACACGCGAGGACGGCATCGCCCGACTCGCTTGAATCAGTCGCGCCACATATTGTCTATGGCGTAGATGCGGTGCCCGCTGCCCAGTTTATTTAAAGTTCGTCACCAGCACCGAAAAATCATCCTCGAACGGTCCGCGTCGCGCAACTTGCTGCACTGACTGATAGATGCGCTGCGTTTCGGCGAGGTCCGGCACGGCGACTTCCAGCAGCGTAGGTAGCAGATTTTCGAGTTCCCAGCGCTGACCGGCAACGGTGTCGATCTCGAATACGCCGTCGCTGAACAGGTACAGCGTCGCATCCTCGGGCACCGAAGTGGATTCCGCTTTGAAATCATGCGCGGGCGTTACACCGACCGGCGGGTTGGCGGTGCGCAGCGGCTGCGCTTCGGCGGCGCTCGCAGGCACAAGGTACGCGGGATGCTGTCCGGCAGAACAATAACTCAGCGTGCGCACGGACATGCGGTACACCCCATACCACAGCGTGAAATACATGAGGCTGTGGTCTGTCTC
>JBEBHE010000118.1:0-12419 GCA_040081205.1 Burkholderiales bacterium
TGGCATGATTCTCGTTTGCGGCCCCACCGGATCGGGCAAGACCACCACGCTGCATTCGCTGCTGAGCGAAATCAACACGCGCGAACGAAAAATCTGGACAGCGGAAGACCCGGTGGAAATCACGCATCCGGGGCTGCGGCAGGTACAGGTCAACAGCAAGATCGGCTGGACTTTCGCTGCAACCTTGCGCGCGTTTTTGCGTGGCGACCCTGATGTGATCATGGTCGGCGAAATGCGTGATCTGGAAACGTCGCATATTGCAATGGAAGCCTCGCTCACAGGGCATCTGGTGCTCTCCACGCTGCATACCAACAGCGCGATAGACAGCGTAGTGCGGCTTCTCGACATGGGACTCGATCCTTTCAATTTCGCCGACGCGTTACTGGGCGTCGTCGCGCAGCGGCTGGCACGGAAAGTGTGCGATGCATGCAGCGTCAAAGAACCCGCGACCGACGAAGAGCTCGACGCTTTGGCACAGGAGTATTGCGTGGACTCGGCATTGTCCGCGCAATCAGTCATCGAAAGATGGAAACAACTTCACGACCGTCAAATCCTGTTGCGCAGGCCAAAAGGCTGCAATGAATGCGGGCAAACCGGATATCGCGGCCGCGTGGGAATTTATGAACTATTTTCGGTCAATCGCAAGTCGCGCAGCCTGATGCAACGGCGTGGCGCGATGGAAGAATTGTTGAATACCGCCAAAACAGATGGCATGACCACGCTGAAGCAAAATGGCATTGAAAAAATTATTGCCGGACACACCGATTTAAAACAGGTGCGCGCAGTCTGCGGCTAACACTTGCGCTGCGGTGGCGCCGTCGCACGCGTATAATCGGCCTGGTTTTCAACCTGCCGATCATCGGGATTACCCATGCCTTCATTCGACATCGCCTCCGAAGTCAATCAAGCGGAAGTTCGCAACGCCGTTGATCAGTGCAACAAGGAAGTCACCAATCGCTTCGACTTCAAAGGCTCCGATGCCCGCGTCGAGATCAACGACAAGGAAAAAACACTCACTGTGTTTGCGGATGACGAATTCAAGCTCGGCCAGGTGCAGGATGTGATCACGGGCCGTCTCGCCAAGCGCGGTATCGACGTGCGTTGCCTCGAATCGGGAAAGATTGAAACCATCGGCGGCGGCAAGGTAAAACAGGTCGTCACAGTACGCGAAGGGGTCAACCAGGAACTCGGCAAAAAAATCGTCAAACTCCTCAAAGACAGCAAGATGAAAGTCCAGGGCAGCATCCAGGGTGATGTCATCCGTGTGACTGGCGCAAAAAAAGACTTGCTGCAGGACGCCATTGCGCTGGTGCGAAAGTCGATCACCGACTTTCCACTGCAATACAAGAACTTCCGCGACTGATTCGGTTGCTGTTTTGAGCACCGCGGTCGATCTCGCCATCGTCGGTGCGGGCTTCGCGGGGCTGGCTTGTGCCCATTCCGCAGCGCGGCGCGGACTTTCCGTGCTGGTGCTCGACCGCAAGGCTGCTCCCGGCCATCGCATGCACACCACCGGGTTGCTGGTAAAAGAGGTAGCCGAGAAACTCAACGTTCCCGCGCACCTTACGCGCACGATATCGGGTGTGCGGCTGTACGCACCCAACCTTCGATTCGTTGATCTTGATGCGCCCGGCTACTATTTTCTCGCCACCGACATTCAGGGATTGATGTCGTGGCTCGCGCAACGCGCGACGGCATCCGGCGCAACGTTATGCTTTGGCACGCCCTATCGCGGGATTCATGACATTCGTAGCGCCGACGAAGGCCGGTTACTCGCGCTGCGCGATATGGATGCGAGCGCGCGCTTTCTGCTGGGCGCCGATGGCCCATCCTCGGCGGTCGCACGCGAATTCAGGCTGAGCGCCAATCGCGAATTTCTGATCGGCGTGGAAGCGGAGTACGAAGGCATCAGCAACGTGGATGAAAACCGGCTGCACTGCTTTCTCGACGCCGAGCTCGCGCCCGGCTACATCGGCTGGGTAATTCCGGGGGTCAATATTACGCAGGTGGGGCTGGCGTGCCGCGTTCCCGGCAAGCCGCGCCTGCGGGATTTTGTGCAAAAAATTTCGGCGCTTTTTGATTTCTCCAAAGCACGCCTGCTGACCCATCGCGGCGGCCTCATTCCCGTCGGCGGGCGGGTGGACAACTGGAGCACCGAGCGCGTATTGCTCGCCGGCGACGCCGCCGGGATCGTGTCACCGCTCACCGCAGGCGGCATCCACACGGCGCTTGAAAGCGGTTGGCGCGCAGGGCACGCCATAGCGGATTTCCTTCGCAACGGTGGCCCCCATCCTGGCGTGGCGCTTGCACCGCACTATCCGCCATTCCGGCTAAAGCGGCTGATGCGGCGTTGCTTCGACCTCAATCCGCCCAATGCGCTGTATAACCTGCTCCTCGGCAGCGCGCCATTTCGATCGTTCGCCGCAGAAGTTTATTTTCATCGCCGCGCAATGAAATCGCGGCAATCCGGCAAGCCAGACAACTGAGTTACCGAATCAGGCCCCGCATCCATACCTCGTAGAGGCGGTCCGCAACGCCGTGCAAACGTGTAGTCTTTTGCTCAACATCGCTCAACATTTGATCGGGCGTCTGCACGGAAAGCGTGTTCTGCGCGAGTGAGCGCACTTCGTTATCCCAATCCTTGCACCAATCGGCAATCAGCCCCGGCGTCATTTCCACGTGGCATTGCATGCCAAGATGTTTGCCCAGCGCGAACATCTGATTGTCGCAGTAATCGCTGGCAGCGAGCCGTGTCGCACCCGCCGGGACAGTGAACGTTTCGCCATGCCAATGAAACGACTCGAATGATGTGATATCACTCAGCCAGCGGCGGCTTGTGTCCACCGGCAAAATATCAACCCGGCCCCAACCGATTTCCTTCACCGCATTGCGCAACACGGCACCGCCCAGCGCTTTCGCCATCAACTGTCCGCCAAGACAATGGCCAATCACCGGCACATCGGCCCGCACTGCATCACGTATCAGTTCCAGCACCGGCGGCATCCAAGGCAAATCATCGTTCACGCTCATCGGGCCTCCCATGAACCCGAGCCCGCCAAATCCGCTGCAATCGTTGGGCACCGTATCGCCTTCATCCAGTTTTATCAGCCGCCACGGCACGCGATGTCGATCCAGAACCGTGGCAAAATAACCGGGACCTTCCGTGATAGAGTGCCTGAAAATAACGACTGGTTTCATCGGGGTGTTAAGTGAAATGCGTAACTGGTGTCAACTTATTGTAACCTCACCGCGCCTGTTATCGGCGCTGCTGGCATGCGCCGCCGGAGCGCCCTGCGCTCACGGTGCCGATGTGCAGGTGATCGGCGTGTTCGGCAACAAGGCTACACTGGTGATAGACGGTGGTCGGCCGCGTACACTTTCCGTCGGCGAATCAACACCCGAGAAGATACGTCTAATCAGCGTCGGCACGGACAGCGCCTTGGTGGAAGCCGGCGGCAAGCGTCAGACCATCGCCATGGGACAACGCCTGACATCCAGTGTATCCGATGGCGGCGGATCACAACGCGCTACGGTGATTGCGGACGCCAAAGGACATTTTTTCACGACGGCAACGATCAACGGCGTCTCGATGCCGTTCATGGTCGATACCGGCGCCACCATGGTCACCATCAGCAGCGCGCATGCCAAGTCGGCGGGCATCGCTTACACATCAGGCGAACGCGGTCAAATGCAGACCGCCAATGGCATTACCGCCGCTTACAAAATAAAGCTCGACACCGTGCGCCTCGGCGACATCACACTCAACAATGTGGATGGCGTGGTAATGGAAAACAATCAGCTGGGAAAATTCGGGCTGCTCGGGCTGAGTTTCCTCAATCGCACCGAGATGCGGCGCGATGGCGATTCAATGACACTCACACGGCGCTTCTAAAAATAAAACGGGCCGTCGCTTATCACGACGGCCCGCCCTGGAAATTTGCCTGCGTTACTTGATGCCCGCTCTGGGGTCGCCTTTCACGGCACTGGCACCCTTGATCTGCGCCTTTTGCCCCCCTCCCTGACCGCCTCCGGCGGGCGATTGATCCATCAGCGTACCTTTGGATTTTAGATCGCCTTTGTGCTTGAGTTGGAGACCGGATTGTCCGCCGCCCTGGACTTGCGTAGTTTGCTTGTCGATAGCTTTAAGTTGCTGCTTTTGGCCGCCGCCCTGGCCTCCGCCGGCGGGCGATTGATCCATCTGGGCGCCTTTCAGCTTAAGTTGCCCACCGCCCTGTCCACCGCCTTGGCCGCCTTGCCCACCTTGCTGCGCAACGGCGTAACCAAAAACAACCGACAACGACACTGCAATGATGGTGCGACTCCATTTCTTCATGACGACTCCTCAAGTAGTGGTGTGAAAGCTGCCTTGCAAAAGCAGTATAGATAAATTGCGCGCTCCCATCAATACGAAAATTATATTTAAAAACAAGTGGTTACATAAAATTTCGTTCAATCATCACCCGTAATAAATAACGATCATTTCTCACCAGGTACGGTTTTGGTCAGCGACAGTAAATGGCCAAACTTCGTACGCTTGGTCTCCAGGTAATTGCGGTTAGCATCGCGCGGCGGCACTTCAATCGCCACACGCTCGGCAACACGCAATCCGTGGCGTTCGAGCGCCGCAACCTTGTCCGGATTGTTGGTCATCAGACGCACATTACGCACGCCGAGATCAACCAGTATATGCGCCCCGGCTTTGTAATCGCGCATGTCAGCGGCAAAGCCCAGCGCATGGTTAGCCTCCACCGTATCGCGCCCCTGATCCTGCAACGCGTAAGCCCGTATCTTGTTTAACAAGCCTATGCCGCGGCCTTCGTCGAACATATAAACAATCACGCCGGCGCCAGCGCGCTCGATATGTTCCATCGCGGCTTCCAGTTGCTCGCCGCAATCACAGCGTTCGCTGCCGAACACATCGCCGGTAAGGCACTGCGAGTGCAGCCGCACCAGCACCGGCGTATCGCCCGCCACTTTGCCCTTCACCAGCGCCACAAACAGCGTCGCTTCGAGGTTATCGCTGTACACCATGAATTCGAAATCACCGGCTTTGCGCGTCGGCAATATCGTCGTCGCGCGGCGACTGATGACGCGCTCGTTTTCTCGGCACACCACCAGATCGGCAATGCGCACGATAGGTATGCCGTGACGCGCCGAAAATTTTTCCAATTCCGGCATGCGCGCCATACTGCCGTCGTCGTTCATGATCTCGCAGATAACCCCGGCAGGTTTCAGCCCAGCCATGCGTGCGAGATCGACTGCGGCTTCGGTGTGACCGTTGCGCGCCAGCACGCCGCCATTGACTGCACGCAAGGTTTGCAAGCGGCCCGGACGAATCAGATCAGCAGGTTTTGCATTGTCGGCAATCGCAACCGCAATAGTACGCGCACGATCCTGCGCCGACATGCCGGATGCCACGCCCTCGCGTGCATCAATAGGCGTGGCAAAGGCAGTACCGAATTTTGTCTGATTGCCGGTATCATCGGTAATCAGCGACAAGCCCAGTTGCCGCACGCGCTCTTCGGTCAGCGCCAGTGAAATCAACCCGCGCCCATGCGCCGCCATAAAATTGATCGCTTCGGGTGTCGCTTTCTCGGCAGCGATAAACAAATCGCCTTCGTTCTCGCGGCGCTCGTCGTCCACCAGAATCATCATCTCACCGCGGCGCACGGCGGGAAGCATCTGCTCAATGTTGCCGTACAGCGCGCTCACTGGATCAAACGCAGAAATTCAGAGCGCGTTTTATCGACGTTGAACTCGCCGGTAAATGCCGATGTAGTGGTGGTCGAGTTCTGTTTCTGGATACCGCGCATCACCATGCACAGGTGCTTGGCCTCGATCACCACCGCCACACCGAGCGGCTTCAAGGTGTCTTGTATGCAGTTGCGCACTTCCATCGTCAACCGCTCCTGCACCTGCAAGCGCCGCGCGTAGGCATCCACCACACGCGGAATCTTCGACAGCCCGACGATGCGCCCATCCGGAATATAGGCAACATGCGCCTTGCCGAAGAACGGCAGCAGATGGTGCTCGCACATGGAATAAATCTCGATGTCCTTGACGATTACCATCTGCGAATAATCCTCGGAAAACATCGCTGAACGCAAAATTTCCGCTGGATCAAGATCGTAGCCGTGTGTCAGGAAATGCAGCGCCTTGGCGACACGCTCCGGCGTTTTCAGTAAGCCTTCGCGATCCGGGTTCTCGCCGATGTCTTTGAGTATGGTGCGATATTTCTCAGCGACGCGATTCACTGTCACTGGATGGTAACGATCTATCTTGGCATAGCCTTCGATATCATCATCATCCACCATTTTGCGTTTGTTTGGCATGCCGGCCCCGTGTTATTTGTTACCCACAGCTTGCAGTTCGATGCGGGCACTCGTTTCGCCACCAGTACGGTTACGGATGGCCTTTATCAGACCCTCCGCATCCAGCCCGCATGCAGCCAACTGCAATGCCGGATCACCCTGCTCGACAAACCGATCCGGCAATCCCAATTGCAACACCGCATTGTTGCGGCGATGCTGCTGTAACAGCTCTAGCACCGCGCTACCCGCGCCACCCATCACCACGTTTTCCTCCACCGTCACCAGCAAATCATGCGTGTCGGCGAGCGACAGTATCAACGCCGCGTCCAGCGGTTTCACGTAGCGCATATTGGCTACGCTCGCATTCAATGCTTCGGCGGCTGCCAGCGCCGGTGTCAGCATGGACCCGAACGCCAGTATGGCAACTTTCAAACCAGTCGTCCCGGTTGCCCCTTGGCGCCGTAGTTCGCCCTTGCCGACCGGCAAGGTTGTGAAATCTCTCTCAATCTTGACCCCCGGCCCTGCGCCGCGCGGATACCGCACCGCCACCGGTGTATTCATACTAAAAGCCGTGCTCAGCATCTGCCAGCATTCATTTTCGTCCGACGGCGTCATCACCGTCATATTGGGCAAGCAGCGCAGATACGACAAATCAAAACTGCCGTGGTGCGTGGCGCCGTCGGCGCCAACCAGCCCCGCGCGATCGAGCGCAAATATCACCGGCAGATTCTGTATCTGCACATCGTGTATCAATTGATCAAAACCGCGCTGCAAAAACGTAGAGTAAATCGCCAGTACCGGCTTGGCACCGTCACATGCCAGCCCGGCGGCAAATGTCACCGCGTGTTGCTCGGCGATGCCGGTATCAAAATAGCGATCGGGATATTTTGCCGCAAACTGCACCATGCCTGAGCCTTCGCGCATCGCGGGCGTGATGCCCACCAGTCGTTTGTCGTGCGCCGCCATCGCGCATAGCCACTCGCCAAATACCTGCATATACGCCGGTTTGCCGCCGGATTTACCGCCGGCGATGCCATTGGTGGAATCGAACTTGGAAACACCGTGATACAGCACCGGGTCGGCTTCCGCGAGTTTGTAGCCCTGCCCTTTACGCGTCACCACATGCAGAAACTGCGGCCCCTTAAGCTTTTTGATATTGTTGAGCGTGGGCAACAGCGCATCCAGATCATGCCCGTCGATCGGCCCGATATAGTTGAAGCCGAATTCCTCAAACATCGTGCTCGGCGTCACCATGCCTTTGACGTGTTCTTCGGCGCGGCGCGCGATGGGGCCCAAGACTCTCTGCCCCAGGCCTTTCGCTTTGGCATAAAACCGCCCCGACATGAGCTTGGCGAGATACTTGTTCAGCGCGCCCACCGGCGGCGAAATCGACATATCGTTGTCGTTGAGTATCACCAGCAGATCGACATCCATATCGCCGGCGTTATTCAGCGCCTCGAACGCCATGCCAGCCGTCATCGCGCCATCCCCGATGATCGCCACCGCCTGACGCGGAACGCCGGCGAGCTTGGCAGCTACCGCCATGCCCAGCGCGGCACTGATCGACGTGCTCGAATGCGCCGTGCCGAAGGTGTCGTATTCCGACTCAGTGCGCTGCGGAAATCCGGAAATCCCCTGCCACATGCGCAGCGTATTCATGCGCTCACGTCTGCCGGTGAGAATTTTGTGCCCGTAGGTTTGATGACCCACATCCCACACCAGCCGGTCGTGCGGCGTATTAAACACATAGTGCAGCGCGATGGTCAGCTCCACCGTGCCGAGATTCGAGGATAAATGGCCGCCGGTCTGGCTCACCGATTCAATCAAAAACTGCCGCAACTCGTTCGCCAGCCGATGCAATTGACTGCGCTCCAATTCACGCAACGCGTGCGGCGAGTCTATGGATTTCAACAATTCATACATCAAAATTTTCGCAATACAATGAAGTCGGCCAACTGTCGCAGCCGCAACGCGCGCGTACCAAAACTTTCCAGCGACTTCATGGCTTCGACGCGCAACTCCTCGGCGAAGGCTTTCGCGCGCGTAAGACCCATCGCGCTCACATACGTCGGCTTGCCCTGCTCGGCGTCCTTGCCGGCGGTTTTGCCGAGCGTGGCGCTGGTGGCATCGACATCCAGCACGTCGTCCACCACCTGAAACGCGAGCCCGATCAACTTCGCGAACGTATCCACGTGCGCATGTTCCTGCGCGCTTACCGGTGCGCCGCATTTAAGACCGAGCAACGCCGCCGCGCGGATAATCGCGCCTGTTTTATGCACGTGCATGAATTCCAGTTCCGGCACGGTGAGTACCTTGCCCACCGCTTCAAGATCAATCGCCTGTCCGCCCGCCATGCCGCGCGAGCCCGATGCAGCAGCGAGCAACTTGGTCATCTCGAGTTGCACTATGGCGTCGTCGCAGAGCTTGTATTCCGTCATCACCTGAAACGCGAGGCTTTGCAGCGCATCACCGACCAGCAACGCAGTGGGCTCGTCGAATTCCACATGACAAGTCGGCTTGCCCCGGCGCAGCACATCGTCATCCATGCACGGCAAATCGTCATGCACCAGCGAATAGGCATGGATGATTTCCACTGCAGCGCCGGCCAGCGCGGCGCGCTCGGGATCGGCCTGCGAGAGTTCGCCCGCCGCGAACGCGAGCAACGGCCGCACACGCTTGCCGCCGCCCAGCACCGCATAGCGCATCGCCTGATGCAACCGCTGCGGCGCAATCTCCGGCGCGGGCAACAGCTTTTGCAGTACGGCTTCGATGCGGCTCTGGCCGGCTGCGGCCCAGGCCTGAAAGTCGGGTGAATTCGTCAAGATGTCATAGGCCGAATTTTACTGACCAGCCGGACTGAAGTTTTTTAACACACCATCTTCGAGTATCTTGACCTGCTGTTGCGCGTCCTGCAAAGCGCTTTGGCAAAATTTCAGCAGTTCTGCACCGCGCTTGTACGCTGCAAGTGATTTTTCCAGCGGCAACTGGCCGGCTTCCATATCCGACACAATTTCTTCGAGCTCGGCGAGCGCGGATTCAAATGTCGGGGCTTTGGCGGGTTTGGACATGAAATGATGAAGTCCCGCGCGGGATGCGGCGACGGGATGCAGGTAAAGCGCTCAGGCAAAGTGAAAGGGTAGCGCAATCAGCGCTTTGCGGTCAATAAAACGGCTGCGTGCCCGGCGCGCGGACGATATCGCGCAACGCTGAGTACCGCAATTGTGTTAGTCCAGCAAGTTCAACAAACGCGTTGCTGCCTTAAAATCACCAGCAATCCCAATAGCGTGGCTTTGCGCCCGGTGCTTGGTACGCGTTGCGTGCGCCACACACAGGAGATTCCAAAAATATCATTGAATAGAAAGCATAAATTATTGTTTAAAAACAAATATTTACAATACATTCACTATTAGGCACCCGATTAACCATCGCGCTACTTTGTCGCCGCAACGGCCAACCCATCCAGCGCCTTGCGCAAACCCGCCGCCGCCACACAATCTTTTGCACCGTGGCGCGCAGCGAGAAATTGCGGATCGTTATAACCGAGCCACACCTGCCCTGACGCGTCTTCCCACGCCAGCGCTTTCAGCGGCAGATCAATGCCCGCCGATTGCGCGCATTCCATCAGCGGCGTGCCGCCCTGCGGATTGCCGAAGACCAACAATTCGGTGGGCCGCAAGCTCTTGCCGATTTTTTGTGCGCCCGCCGCGTGATCGACACGCAGAAAAATAATCAGCTTGCGTTCCTTGGCTGCGGCTTCGAAGCGTGTGATGGTGTCGTTAACACTGTAGGCGCTTTTGACTTCGATCAGTCCGTCGGCCGCGCTGACGTTAGTCGCGAGCGCAATCAACATTATCGCCGCACATTTCAGGAATCGCATGTGGTGCTCCTTGTTTTATGGATAGAGAAATTTTCAGTATCGTTGTTTTAATGTTCAGCAGCGATCACACGGTAGCCGCGGCTTGCCGGGACTTGCCGACGTGCGCTGCTCGCGCATCGCCAGCACATAAAAAGCAAAATAACCGGCGAACACAATGCCCGCCAGCAACCATCCCCAATTTTTTGCGAGCCATTCGAGCATACGAGTTCTCCCGTAAAAATCCGCCGCGATCTACCAGCGCAATAACCAGGGACCCAGCACGCCGCCCACCACCGCCGGTATCAGCATGCCGAGCAAATACCAAATACCGAGAAACGGCGCAGCCATTTCCGGACAGTACAACGAGTACGCCAGCGCGCCGAGCGCACCCGCGAGCAATCCCGAAGCAGCGCCGGCCAGCACCGGACGCGTCGGCGCAAGCCCTTTCATCGCCCATAACGCGGCAACGAACGCGGGCACCGACAAGGTCGCTATGTAGAACGGGCATACTGTCCACGAAATACCAAACACCAACTGATTGCGGATTTCAGGCGCGGCGCCCACCAGCACAGCGACCGCCAGCAGCCACATCGCCAGCACCGGTGCGGCGATTGCCAGCGGCGCGCTTCCCAGACGCACCCCCGGACGCGACAAGCGCAGCGCAGCCATCAGTGCGCCTGCGAGCAATGCAGCGGGAAACGCCAGCTTTACCCAGAACATCGGCAGCAACGCTGCGGCAGCAATATCGCGCCGCACGCCGAGCCAGATCGTCATCAGCAGCAGTGTACCGAACGTACCCCAGCCCAGCGCCGTCACGTAACGGCGTCTGAAACTATCCGTTTCGACGGCCGGCGCGCCGCCAGCCAGCATGCCGATCAGATCATCGGTTTTCATGAGCTGCTCCTGATCAACAACGCCAGTTTTTTTAAACCGCGATGCACCGCCACTTTAACCGCCGATTCGGACATGCCCGTCAGCCGCGCGGCTTCCACCACGGAACGTCCTTCCAGTTTCATGTGTTGTATCGACAAACGCTGGCCATCGGGTAACTGCGCCAGCAAAACCGCCAGATCGCGTCGCGCATCACCCGCGTCGTTGTCCGGCGCGGCAAAAATCGCCAACTCATCGTCCAGCGGATCATGCAACGCACCGCGCACGGCGTGACGCCGCAGCATATCCACCATCTTGTAACGCGCGATGGCGTACACCCACGCCGTCAACGGCTGTGACGCGTCGTACGTGTGACGCTGATTGTGTACGGCCAGCAATGTTTCCTGCACCAAATCTTCCACCTCGTCTGGCAATCGCCCAAGCCGGCCTCTGAGAAAAGCCCGCAAAAACCCGCTCAATTCCAGCAAAAATTGATGATAGGCCGCATTCTCGCCGGCCAATCCGCGCAACAACAACTCCCGCAGCCGATTTTCACTTGCGCTTGCGCTCACGCGGCCTTCTCTCTTTATTCGTTGAATTGCGGTGTTCGGTTACAACGGGTGGGAAAAAATTTCAGGCTGCATTGTGCACGACCTGTAACCTTTCGGCTATGCGCATCGAATTACCTTTTGACCGCACGTTCCATTGACGGCGTTCGGCTCACATCCTCAAATCACCGGAGTTCAAATATGAAATCACTTCCATTGGCTGTCACTGCCGCCGCGCTTGCGGCACTCGTATCCGGCGCTGCACTCGCGCAGGACAAAGGCGCTTCGATCAAAGGCGACAAGGAAAAATGTTATGGCGTATCCATGGCCGGCAAGAACGATTGCGCCGCCGGTCCGGGCAGCTGCGCCGGCACTTCCAAAGCTGATTACCAGGGCGCCGACTGGAAATATGTCGCCAAGGGTAGCTGCGCCACCATGAAAACACCCAAAGGCATGGGTTCGCTTACGCCGGTCATGATGGATAAAATGGACAAGATGGATAAAAAAACCAAGATGTAAGCTTTGCGCTGATGGTTGCCTCGTTATCTCGATTTACCTCATCAACATGACCACCGCCCTCACCGCCGGCGTCGGCCTCAAGCCGCAACACTACGATGCGGCCCTGGCCTGTCCTGCGCACGGGCTGTGGTTCGAGGTGCATCCGGAAAATTATCTGGTGGCCGGCGGCCCGCGCCTCTCGTGGCTGGAGGCGATACGCGAACGCCATGCGATTTCACTGCATGGCGTGTCGCTGTCGCTGGCCGCCGATGCACAGCCCGACACGGTGCACCTGGCACGGCTCGCCGACCTCGCGCGCCGTATACAACCGGCGCT
>JBEBHE010000421.1:0-3299 GCA_040081205.1 Burkholderiales bacterium
GTATCATCTTCCAATAATTGGAAGATGATTGATCTTTGTCAGGTGTGCCCACAGCCGTCCAGACCTAATATCACGCACCGTTCGCTCATTGACGCCGTATGTTTTCGCGGCGCTTCGATGAGATGCTTCGCTAGCGACGATGCTAAATACCTTCTCAGGATTAAGTTTCGCCCGACCGTTATTCGAGCCGATTGCGTTTCGCTGCCGCCTAATTCGACTTTCAACATTGTCGAGTTGAGTGCCAGCAAATAGGTGTCGAGGGTTACAGCATTTTGTGTTGCCGCATTCGTGGCGCACAACGACAAAGGGTTTGAGCGATGTTCCATTGAACAACTCCCAAGCAATTCGGTGCGCCCTTTCTCTGTGTAGATACCCATATCCGTATCGATCGAGCGACCCTACCCACTCCCAACATTCATCGTCGCCACCGAGCTTTACGCTGCCCCACAGATAGTGATTGGCGCCGCGATTGTGGATTTTTTTAATTGTCCAAGCGTTCATCTTGCTGCCGTCGATTTTCTGACACGACGCCGGTCGTAAACCTTGGCGACCATGCGCCCATCCGTGTGCATTGTGCCATCCGTGGTATCCCGATCGCCACGTTCTTGTTTTGCCGTAACTCCGCCCGGACGACAATCCTGTAAGCTGAAACGAACCCAGACTAAACCCTCTTGTTCTGCCAGCGCTTGCGCCTTGACCATAAGTTTGCTCAGGGTCGCCTTCCAGCCGCCTTTGGTGTAGCGCTCACCGGCAAGATTAGCGAATAGAAGGCGATCGCTGCCAAACACAGCCCACCGTTTAAGTGCCATCGCCTCCTTGACCGTTGCGCGAAGCTCATCAGACCACGCAATGAGGCCGTGTTTCTCGGCCTCCTCTGCCCGACGCTTGCTCGCCGTGAACACGCAGCCATCATCCGTGATCTGCTTATCGGTAAACGAAAGCACCTCACCGGATCGCCGAAGGGTAAGCCACGCGAAGCGCATCGCCAGTGCTGCGATATGATAGCTACCGCCGGCCTGGCGCCCGGCAGTCGTCAGCAGGTCGATGTGCGCCCACGTCACGAGCGTTTGGCTTGGGGGGTTGCGCGGTTTTTCAATGCCCTTGGCAGTGTTGTCGCGCACTACGCCAACGCGCCGTCCGTATTCGAGCATTGCAGACAGCAAGCTGATTTCCTTGCCGGCTTTAACGGCTGCGCCTGTGGCCTTGGTGCGCGCATCGATGTAGGCGTAACAGTGGTGGGGCTGTATGGCGTCCGGCATCATGTTACCGAAGAACAGGCAGAGGTTTTTTGATTCTCGCTCGTTTTCGGCAATGGTGGACGCGGCCTTGCGTTGTTGCGGTGGCAGGTGCCCCTGCCACTTGAAGTATTCGCCGCTAAGCCACTTCAGGTTGTGCGGAGCAGACGTGGTACTGTTGCTTTCGTCGTATTTGGTCTCGGCTTCTCTTCTGGCTATGCGCAAAGCGTCCTTATCGTCCGTGCGTATTCTGGCGAGCGTGGTGTTGGTGTTGTCCACGTTCTTGACATAGAACGTTGTTACACGCTTTCCTGAGCGCACGTAGAGCCTGGCGCGGGCTAAGGGATCAGGCAGTTTTCGTTTTCCTGTCATGGAAGCATCCGTAATTTGGTTCATTGTACGAAACGGCCTGTATCGTACCGGACATTCTGGCATCGTGGTAGGCCCGGCTTACCCTTGGATGTCCAGTCCTCGTGACTTCGTGCGGCCATCCATGTGACTTCAGCCATGAGATTTGCAGGCTTTTCTGGCTGCTGTCGGCGAGAGCGGTAAGTTCCTCTTTTGTCAGGTAGGTGTTCATGGTTGGTGCGATATTTGTTCGCCAGTTACGCCTAATTTAGAACCGTCGTATTTCAATGTGACTCTGTATGCATACGTTGATCTTGCCGCGGATTTACCAAAAAGGGTGTACAGAACCCCCCCCAAAAAGATGGGGGGTTGCCCCGGAAAAGGCATTTATTTCAGTTCCGAGTGCGAAAATCTGTGCTTTGCCGCCGGCCTGGCCTGTGTGGAGAGACGCCGGTGGTTGGCTTTCATGGCGCACAGCGGGCAGCTTTGCGGGTTCCCCTGATGCTTTGCCAGGATTGGATATTTGATGAGGCAGGTCGGGCACTGTTTTCGCAGCAGCGCTGCGTTGGCATTCGCGTTGAGGAACCCACTGAATGTGAGCAGACCATAGGCTTGGTTGATGTCGAGGCGTTTGGTAGCCGAGCTTTCGTCCGGGTAGGCGGTGAGGCTGAGATAACTGTTGAACGAGGCCAGCAGGAGCCAACCTCGGTGCAGGGGCATCGGAGCAATCCTGCTCATATGCTCATAATAGGTCAGGAATATCGCGCACTGAATTATCCACGCCTCGGAGGTATCGCGACCGCTCTGTGCAAAGTAGCGGGGGTTCGTTGGCATGGTAGGTCCCGCTGGCGGCGAGATTCCCCGAAGTGCCATGTAGATTTCGGTCACCTGGCGGTGGCGCATATTGGTTAAGAGTTCAATGAGCTTCGCCTTGGCCCCGGCCATCACCAAACCGTGGGCCAGTTCCAGATAGGCAATGGTCCACTTGGGGTCATCCGGCCTAGCGTCCTCTGGCAGGGGTGTCACCATCGGTAGCTATGGACTATTCAGCCGGTGTTGCAATACAGGCAGCGGCGTGATGCTTCGCGACACTCAACGGCATGGCGGCTCCTTCTACGAATGATCGCATGGCGAATTGAACGATGGGTCCCTGCCAGGCGAGAGCGAGCAGGGCGACTTCGTCATTGCTTAAGCTGCCCAGGAGATGCGCTTGATCCAGGCTGATGCCAAGCTTGATCAGCATCTCGAGTTTGCCAGCGGCCGCATCTTTGCCGGCGAGGCGCGCAAAGCTCAGGTAGCGGCGGTTTAGCGCCAGTACACGCAGAGCCTGGGCGTGGGCTTTCTTCGAGGCCGCCAGCATCTGTGCGAGCTCGCGGGCGCTGTGGGGAAGTTCGCCTACGCAAACCGGTTTCAGGCTCAGATAGTCTTCCTGTTCGCGGTCAAGTTTCCCGAGCCAGTGCTCGGCGATGCTGCGGTTCAGTTCAAAGAGTTCATCCATGATGGCGGAGTGAAATCAGGCTGATTCGAAATTCGGGTGACGTGGGTGGTTTTGCTGTGTGCGTATTGAGCATCTGCACTGCGGGCTGGGCGAAGGCGAGAGCGCAGGGGACATTTGCTCGACTGGTCTTGTTTTTTGGAAATAACTGAAGTGTGATAATTATTATCGTATAAACGGTATTAGTCAACAGATATAGATGTAAATATGTTGTATAATGT